>JAFUAR010000362.1 GCA_017460585.1 Clostridia bacterium | reverse complement strand
TGATGGCGAAGCGCTCAACCTGCTGATTGGCTCCGAACCGGATGCCGACGCGGAAAAGGACGCGGTGAAGACCGCCGTGCTGGGTATACTCTCCCGCGCTTACGGCATGGAAGAGGACGATTTCGTATCCGCCGAGCTGGAAGTGGTTCCGGCGGGCAAGGCGCGCGATATGGGCTTTGACCGCAGCATGATACTGGGGTATGGGCACGATGACCGCGTATGCGCCTATCCCTCCCTCATGGCAGTTCTGGATTACGAGGGCATACCGGAGGTTTCTCTCTGCGCGGTGCTGGCGGATAAAGAAGAAATCGGCAGCGTAGGCGCGACCGGCATGGGTTCGCACTTCTTTGAAAATACCATTGCCGAGCTCTCCGCGCTGCTGGGCGAGCATAACGCGCTTTCCGCCATGCGCGCGCTGCAGCACAGCCGTATGCTTTCCAGCGATGTTTCCGCCGCGTTTGATCCCTGCTACCCCAGCGTGTTCGAAAAGAAGAACAGCGCTTTCCTCAATCAGGGCGTGTGCTTCAACAAGTACACCGGTGCGCGCGGCAAGAGCGGCGCGTCGGACGCGAACGCCGAGTTCATGGCGCAGGTACGCAATATCATGGAACGGGCGAACGTGTGCTGGCAGACCAGCGAGATCGGCAAGGTGGACGCGGGCGGCGGCGGAACCATCGCCTACCTGTGCGCCAAGTACGGTATGAACGTGATCGACTGCGGCGTGCCCGTGCTCTCCATGCACGCGCCGTGGGAAACCATTAGCAAGGCGGATCTCTGGGAAGCCTATCTGGCGTATGCGGCATTCCTGAAAGAAGCGTAATATTCTAAAACGCAGAGCGTCCGAACGGCATCGACCGTTCGGACGCTTTGAATATACTCAGCTTATCCTTTCATGTGCTTCGACGCTTCCTCCACTCCGTACAGCGCGTAAATCGCAACGGTATGAATCATCTCCTCAGGCACGTAGGGTTTAGCGATATGCGCGTCCATTCCCGCCTCAAAGGCATTGCGCCGATCATCTTCGAATGTATTCGCCGTCATGGCGATAATGGGCACGCGACCCAGTCCCTGTTCGCGCTCAAATGCTCGAATTGCCGCAGCGGAGGCGTAGCCGTCCATCACCGGCATTTGAATATCCATCAGAATCGCGTGGTAGCGCTCATGCCCTTCCAGCACCATATCGAGCGCCCGCTGACCGTTCTCCGCCCAATCTACCGCAAAGCCCGCCTCGTTCAAAATCACCTTGGCAATTTCTGCGTTAATGGCGTTGTCCTCGGCGAGCAGAAGCCGCAGTCCCGCCAGCCGCTCCGGCGTGAATACTTCGGAATCGCCCTCGCCGGTCTCCTGCTTCACTTCGGCGAATTGAGCGGGAATGCGCACCGTAAAGGTAGACCCTTCGCTCAATGCGCTCTGTACGGATATAGTGCCGCCCATCAGCTTTACCAGATTGTTCGCAATCGCCATACCCAGTCCCGTACCCTGAATTTTGCTCACCGTACTGGTGCGCTCACGGGTAAAGTGATCGAATATGTGCGGAAGGTATTCCTCGCTCATGCCAATGCCGTTATCGGCAATGGTATATTCATAAATCGCTCCGCCCGTTTCCTCCGCGGGCAGCTCGCGAATGGAAAAGCGAATCTCGCCGCCATTCGGCGTGTATTTGACCGCGTTACTCAATATGTTGAGCAAAACTTGGTTGAGCCTTAGCGGGTCTCCTTGTATAGCGGCGTGCTCAATTTGCGCATCCACCGCAATGCGCTGTTCCTTCGCCTTCGCCTGCGACTGCACCATGTCCATCAAGTGGTTCACCGTATCGTGAACGTTGAACGGCTCAATATTCAGCTGCAGCTTGCCGCTTTCGATCTTGGACATATCCAGTATATCGTTGATCAGTGAAAGCAAGTGCTTGCCGGAGGCTTCAATCTTGGTCAGACTGTCGCGCACGCGCTCCCGATCGTCGATATGCGTTGACGCAATCCCCGTAAAGCCCATAATGGCGTTCATGGGCGTGCGGATATCGTGCGACATATTGAACAGGAACTCCGTCTTTGCCCTGCTGGCGCTCTCCGCCAAATCCAGCGCCTGCTGTAAGCGCTTCTGCTCCTCTTCCTCCTTGCGATGCAGCGTGGTTACATCCTGCGAAACCAACAGCGCGCGCACGGGCTGCTGCCGATCGCGCTCCAGCACAATGAAGTTAAACGTAAACCATTCGGCGTCCGCGTGAGCGGTGTGCACGCGCAGACTGACCCTGTCCGTATCGGCGAGCAGCTCGCGCAGGTTGGGAATGGATATAAAGCGCATGGTCTCGCGGCACTGTGCATCGTTATCCATGCGGCGCATAAGAGAAGCGCAAAACGCCTCGTATTCCCCGCTCTTTGGCAGCATCGGGTCGGACGGCTCGCCGCCGATATAGTGGTATTCGCCAGTGCTCAAATCAATGGCGACGAAGTTGTGAAACAGGCGGGAAACACCAGTCGACACATCGTTGGCATTCTGATTCGCTTCGCGCATACGCCGCTGCTCCACAATGTTTTCCACCACCAGCGCCATGCAGTATAGACCGAACAAAACCACCAAGCGCAGTATGAGCGTAATCCCTTCACCGTTGGCGTTGCGCAAAATCTGATTGGAGGCGGAGGGTGGGAAGGTGCGAATCAGCACCCAGTCCGCCTGCGTAAGCGAAACCAGATAGCCCGCGGCGTTCTCTCCCGCTTCCGGAAAGGTAAAATCAACATTCTGGTCGTCGACAAATGCGGTTCGCAGGGCGGAAATGGATTCCCCGTCGTCCACGCCCATCGCCTGCAAATAGTCAAAATAGGTGTTGTATTCGCCCTCTACGGTGCTGCCCAGCACCGTGCCATCCTGCGTGCAGAGCCAGCCCTCGCCTTCAAAACCGAACAGCTCGTATTCCAGAAGCTCGTGAATGTATTCCTGCCCGTAAAAGCCCACCATTACGCCAACTATGTCGCCGCCAAAGCGCACCGGCGCGTAAAAGCCGATTTGCTTTTCGCCCGTTACGCGGGAATTCAGCACATAAGTTACGCCGGATTCGCCGCGCATACCCGCTTGAAAATAATCGCGATCGGAAAGGTTCGCCATTACGCCGCGGCTGGTGTAATCGTCGCCGCTGGAATCAATAAATCGCAAAAAGGTAAATACGGTGTTTTCCTCAAACTCTCGAATCACCGCCACATCCGCCCAAGGCGAAGTGAGACTGCGCCCATACAGATAGGCGATGGAATTGATGAAGGTAAGGTTTTCGGAAATTAAGCGATCCACCGATATGGCGCGCTGTGAAGTAAATTCGTTCAGATATTCCTCGTTCTGGCGAGCGATGCGTTGGGAATTATCCGCAATAAACTGCCAAAATGAGGCGGCGATGCCAATCACCAGCACCGCTGTGAACAATATGGTTCGGAATCTCTTTTGAGAATGCTTCATAAGCGCTTTTCGCTCCCCGCCCTCAGCAATAAGGTTTTATCCCGCGCTCGCCTGCGCAATCGCCTCGTCTACCGCCGCCTGCCAGTCCTCATCAAACACAAAGCCCTTTTCCTCCGCCTTGCGCATATACGCCGACTGCAGCTGCTCTATGTCGATATCATAGAACGAAACGCCCAGCTCCTTGAGCGCTTCCGTAGCCTCCGCGTTCGCCTGATTCAGCCGTTCGCGCTCCCATTCCACGCCCTGACGCACGGCATTCATGAAGTCGTCGCGCAGCGCGTCCGGAATGCGGGCGTACGCCTCGTCGGACATACACAGCAGAATATATACAAACGCATGCTGCGTATTGGTTACGTTCTTGGTAATTTCATAATAGCCGGAATTCAGGCAATTCGCCGTGGCGTTCTCGCAGGCGTCCACACGCCCTTCCTCAAGGGCGGGGAATACCTCCGTATACGCCATCGCAACCGGTTCTGCGCCAAACGCCTCGAACGCCGCCTGATGGTATTTATTCTCCATGGTGCGTATCGTTACGCCCTCAAAATCCGCCATGGTCTCAATGGGCTTGACCGAAAAGGTATTGCGAAAGCCGGATTCCTCAAAGCCGATCACGTGCAACCCCAGCGTTTCGGCGCGATCGGAAATGAGCTCGCCCAGTCTACCGTCCACCGCCGCGTGCGCTTCGTCCGCATTTTTCCACAGATACGCCTGATCCAATATGTTCATTTGCGGAATGTAGTTGGTCATAACCGAATTGGCGCAGGTCGCGATATCCAGCTGATTGTCCATCGCCATTTCCACGGTCTCCCGCTCTCCGCCCAGTTCGCCTCCGGCGATTACGGTAATCTCGATTTGTCCATTGGTCGCCTCGCGCACCAGCTCCGCGATCTTCTCGCCGCCTTCCGCATAGGGCGAAGACGCCGGATCTACAAAGTGCATTGTGAAGCGAACAATGCCGTCGTCCTGCTGCGCCTCCTGTTGCGGCGCTTCCGTCTCGGGCGGTTCCGTGGCGGAAGGAGGCGCGCTTTTTGAAGCGGAACAGCCGGCGAGCGCAAGCATACAAACCAGTAAACAAAGCGCCAGCATATGCAATTTCTTCATAATGGCAGTACCCCCCCCACATCAATTTTGCGTTCTCGGTTTCTATTGCCGAAATATTGATTTTATTATAAAGCAAAACGAAGGCTTGCGCAAGCCATAATGCACAATTGGTTATGGAACAGAGCTATAAACGCATCCAAACCGCTCGCGGCTTTTTGCCTCTAGAAAGTTGCCCCTTCCTAAGAACTATGATATACTGAACCTGTTGAATTGAACGGAAATTGAGGAAGGCGCGCGGGTATGGATATTCGGGAAAGCATTCGCCAAATCTGGCCGGATTGGGAGCTGCAAGAGGAACTCGGTCGCGGAGCGTACGGAGTGGTTTATCGCGCCGTTCGTCGCGACATCGTGGGCACGGTATCCTCCGCCATCAAGGTCACCCGCATCGCCATGAATTCCGGCGAAACGGACGCGCTGCGCCGCGAGGGGCTGTCGCTGGGGCAGACCCGCTCCTATCTGGAGGGCATTGTGCGCGATCTCGGCGCGGAAATCCGCTTGATGGAATCCGTGCGCGGCTATACCAACATCGTTTCCATAGAGGATTATAAGGTGGTGGAACACACCGACGAGATCGCGTGGAGCATATTCATTCGCATGGAGCTGCTCACCCCGCTGCAAAAGGCGTACGCGGGCGTGCGCATGACGGAGCAGGAGGTCGTGCGCCTCGGTATGGATATATGCAGCGCGCTGACCGTGTGCCGCAAACAAAACATCGTGCACCGCGATATCAAGCCCGAAAACATATTCGTGAACGCCAGCGGCGATTTCAAGCTGGGCGATTTCGGCGTGGCGCGTGGGCTGGATCGGCTAAGCCTTGGGCTTTCCCGCAAGGGAACCTACAATTATATGGCGCCCGAAGTATTCAACAACGAGCTCATGGATATGGATATCGGCTCCGCCGCGCGCGTAGATATCTACTCGCTGGGGCTGGTGCTCTACCAAGAGCTCAATCAGGGACGGCTGCCGTTCGTACCCTTTACCCAAGCCCCTTCTTTGGATGATCGTACCCGCGCCATGCTACGCCGCATGAAGGGCGACGCGCTGCCCGCGCCGGTATCCGCCAGCCCCTCGCTGGCGAACATCGTATTAAAGGCGTGCGCCCACCGACCGGAAGATCGCTACAAAACCGCCGAAGAGATGCGCGCTGCATTGGCGGCGACGCTGGAACACCCCGCGCAATCGCGCGCTACTATACGCGTCGCGCAGCCGCGAACGCAGGTTACGCCCATAAACGGTTCGCAGACTCCGGCTGTCCCGGTCCATTCCACGCCTGTGAAGCGTTCGAATCGTTGGATACCCTTCGCCATCGGCGGAGCGGCGTGCGTTGTTGTCGCGCTGGCAACGTTCCATTTCTTCGCAAATCGCGATGCTGGCGTTGTTCCCGTGGCAACCCTGCCGCCTGCCACAGTGCGCCCCGCAATTGATACTGTAGAAGCGGCGGAAACAGCCAAACCAACCGCTGTACCTACCCCTGCAGCTACCGCCGCGCAGAGCGGCGCGGTTTCGCAAACACCGGAGGAAACCGCGCCTACGCCCACACAAAATCCCACCGAAATTGAGCCGCAGCTCACCCTCTCCATCGATAGCGCGGAGGAATCCAACGGCATATGGCTCTGCGAGGATGGGCGCATTCGCTTTGAATGGGCGGCGGATCCCGCGCCGCTGCGCTATCAAGTACGCTTTTTGAACCGATTGGGCGAAACCCTCCCCATCGAAGTGGACGCCTCACAGAACCGACGCCACGTGCAGAGCGCAAATTTCAATCCGGGCGAAGTGTATACCTTCTCGGTAGACGCGCTGTACGCCAATGC
>JAFUAR010000361.1 GCA_017460585.1 Clostridia bacterium | reverse complement strand
GGGCGGGATGATTCAAACGGGTCCCACCGGCACCAAGGTAAACGACGTGACCGTGGGTTTGATTCGGGCAACGGAATAGTATATCGCGTGATGAGAAAAAGCAAATGAAGAGAATTGGCGTATTGACTTCGGGAGGCGACGCACCGGGCATGAACGCGGCGGTTCGCGCCGTGGTGCGCACGGCGCTGCACCACGATATGTCCGTGGTGGGCTTTAAGCGCGGCTACAACGGCGTATTGATGCGCAGCCCTTCGCAGATTGACGATTTTGAAATATTGACCGCGCGCAGCGTGTCCGATAAGATTCACCGCGGCGGTACCTTTCTGCGCACCGCGCGCTGTCTCGAATTTGTGCAGCCGGAAATTCAAAAGCTCGCGGTGAGCAACCTGCATGGACTCGGCATAGAGGGGCTGGTGTGCATTGGCGGCGACGGCACCTACCGCGGCGCGGAAGCGCTCAATCGGCTGGGTCTGCCCACTGTGGGCGTGCCGGGCACCATAGACAACGACTTGGCGTACACTGATTTTACCATAGGCTTCGATACGGCGCTGAACACCGCCTGCGAATGCTTGAACAAAATTCGCGAAACCAGCGATTCGCACGAGCGCGCCAGCCTGATTACCGTAATGGGGCGCAACTGCGGCGATATCGCGCTGCACACGGCGCTGACCTGCGGCGCGGAAATCTGCATGATTCCCGAAATACCGTGGGACATTGAGGAGGTTGCGGACCGCGTGAAGTGGGGCGTGGTGCGCGGCAAGCGCAGCATGATTATGGTGTTTGCCGAAGGCGCGCTCAGCAGCCTGACCACCGATCTTGCCAAGCTCTGTCAACAGACGCCGGCGCTCAACGAGATTATTCCGCACAACAACCGCGTGACCTCCTCGCAGCTGGCGCTGATTATTGAAAAACTCTCCGGTCACGAAACGCGCTCTACGGTGCTGGGCTACATTCAGCGCGGCGGCAGTCCCTCCGGACGCGACCGTATGCTGGCGACGCAGCTTGGCGCGCACGCCGTGGACCTGTTAAAGGAGGATCGCGGCGGACTGGCGGTGGGCATCCGCGGCACGAAGCTCATAGAGGTGCCGTTTGAGGATGTGCAGAAGGGGGAGCACGCGGCGGACGCGGGGCTGATGGATTTGGTGGACATTATGGCGGTTATTTCGCACTGATATGGAAAAAATAAGAATTACGGGCATCAGCTCCGAACTGCAGGGCGTGGGGCGTACGGCGGACGGGCGCGCGATATTCATAGCTGGCGCGCTGCCAGGCGAGCTGGTGGACGCGGATATTATTGAAGAAAAAAAGAGATACTGCGAGGGAAGGCTTCGGAGCGTTCTGGAGCCTTCCCCGCTTCGCGCTGAACCCGAATGTCCGCTGTATGGCGCCTGCGGCGGCTGTCAGGCGCGGCATATGCGCTATGAGGCGTCGCTTATGTACAAGCGGCAGCGGGTGGAGGACGCGCTAACGCGCATTGGCGGTTTGGAAGGGGTCAAGGTGCTCGAAACGTTGGGCGACCCCGAGCGGGGCGGTTCGCGCAACAAGGCGGAATTCGCGGTGGGGCAGGATGAACTGGGCAAGCGGCGCGTCGGGATGCGCGCCAAGTGCAGCCATCGTGTCATTCCAACGTCGCACTGCGCGCTGCAGCATCCGGCGATCAACCGAGCGCTTGCTTGGCTGAACGCGCATATCGACGCATTCGACGCGGCGCAGTGGACGCAGGTGGTACTGCGCGCCACACGGGCGGGACAAACCATGCTGGTAATCTGTGCCGGCGCGCCGGTGCGCCGCTCGGTAGAAAAGCTGGTACCGCTGCTCCAAAAGGAATTGCCGCAGGTCGTATCGGTATGGTTTCTTTTGCAAAACCATCGCCCCGCGCACGCGTTGGATGGGCGCATAGAGCACATATGGGGCGAGAGGGTTCTGTATGAAACGCTGCTGGGGCTGGAATATGAAATATCGCCGCTGTCGTTCTTTCAGGTGAATCCCGTGCAAACGGAGGCGCTGTACCGCTGCGCCGTGGAGGCGGCGCTCACGGGGCTGAATGCACCCGCGCGCCTGTTGGACGCTTACTGCGGCGCGGGCACTATTACGCTGTCGCTGGCGCGACACGGGCACCACGTGACGGGGGCGGAGATTGTGGCGCCCGCCATAGAGGACGCGAAGCGCAACGCTCAACGGAACCATTTGGAAAAGCAGACGCGCTTTTTCTGCGGCGACGCGCCGAAGATCGTATGCCGCCTGACCGCCGCGAAGGAGCGCTTTGACGCGGCGGTGCTCGATCCGCCCCGCAAGGGTGCGGAGGAGGCGCTTTTGAACGCGCTGGCGGATGCGCGCGTGCCCCGCATTGTGTACGTATCCTGCAATCCCGCTACGCTGGCGCGGGATTGTAAGCTGCTGAGCGAACGGGGCTATCGGGCGGAATTTGCCCAGCCGGTCGATATGTTCCCATGGACGGGGCATGTGGAAACCGTCTGTTTACTAACACATGGGTAAGTGCGCTTGGCAGGCAGGAATAAGATATTTCCCGAAGAATTACAGGAAGAAGGATTAAGACGATGTGCGGACCGCTTATTGACTGGAACGGAAACGGTCAGATTGATCCATCAGATAATGCCATCTCCCTCGTTATTGCCGAAGAGGAAGAAGCAGAGGATGAGGATGACGATGGCGAGCAGAAATAACTCTGCCGTGGCAAATTGAGATTTCGAAGGTGACATCATTGGGCATACAATCTTTCTGGCACGATATACTGACACAAAATAGAGAGGCGCTTCCTTCTTATTTCTGTGAAGACGCCGTCATTCGTTGGCATTGCTCAAACGAGCAGTTTACCGTAAGTGAATATGTGCAGGCAAACTGCGAGTATCCAAATGACTGGAACGGTGAGATTGAGCGTGTTGAGGAACTTGGACCGAATATTGTATTAGTTGGTCGGGTATTCCCGACAGACCACAGTTCCTCATTTCATGTAGTCAGCTTTATCAGTTTGAATGAGGGTCTGATCAGTGAAATGGATGAATACTGGGCGGATGACGGGGATGCTCCTGGTTGGCGAAAGGCTATGAATATTGGGAAGCCAATCCGATAAAATTCGGTCTATGGGAGAAATTACATGATTAAACTGAAAACAGTTCAGTCAGAGGATAAAGAGCTTCTGTGGAATATCCACCAGAAGTACCTCTATGAGATGACAAAATATTACAATGATGGAATGGACGAAAAAGGTAACTATCACTATAGATTTTTCGATGCCTATTTCTCAGAACCTGAGAGGATTGCATTGTTCATATACAATGATGAGACACTTGTAGGATTCGCTATGCTCAATCCATATTCCTATGTAGGCAAACAACCAGATCATGTGCTGGCAGAATTTACGATTTTCCCGATGTATCGGAAAAAGCATATTGGAAGAGCTGCTGCCGAGTATATTTTGGAGATGTTCAAAGGAACTTGGGAAATAAAATACAATAATAATAATGAGGGAGCAGCAGCGCTGTGGACTAAGATAACAGAACATCACCGCCCAGCGAAGTATCGATACAGTGATGATGAGACGGTACTGGTTTTCTCAATATGAAATAGAAGGGATAAGACGAATCAGTATTTGTTAGCGGTAAGATAGAATGATTACGAAGCGTATTGTTGTTCTGCCATACGATGAACAATGGAGACAGGATTTTCTTAAAATAAAAGCCGAACTTACCAATGCTCTTGGACAACTGGCGATAAGGATTGAACATATCGGCAGCACTTCAGTGCAAGGTTTATCTGCAAAACCTATCATTGATATTGATGTTGTCATAAAAGATTACAGCGTGTGGGAAAATGTTATATCCGCCTTGGGGGAAATTGGGTATCAACATCAAGGTAACCTTGGCATCGATGGACGAGAGGCGTTCAAATACGATGGCAAAGAACACTTGCAGAAACATCATTTATATGTATGCCCAGAGGATTCACCGGAGCTGAAAAGACACATTGCCTTTAGAGATTACCTGCGAAGCCATCCCGATGCTGTGCGAGAATATAGCCTGATCAAAGAGCAGGGAGCAAAGCAATATCCCACTGATATAGAGCGTTATATTGAATATAAATCCCCGTTCATCGAGAAAATCTATGCAGAAATCGGGATATAACGATATCAGTTTTTCGGTATGTTCCCGTGAACGGACAGAATCCCGAAAACCGGTGGATATGTTTCCGGAGCCAAAAGTGCGAACAGGCGCGGGTTGGAATGAGTAGTATCTTTTCCTCATGCCATGTGGAAACGGTGTGTGCTTACGCAAAGCGGTAAAATAGGTGCTGTAAGGTTTTGGACGTGTGGTTTTGGCAATCAATCATAGAACGCGCCTGATTTCGATGGCGGAATTTCTTATGAAAAACAGGGAATAGCGCAATGATAAAGCGGGATTGGGGGACATTCATGCTGACGATCTATGAGCCGAAATATGAGGACTTGTGGTTTCGACAAATGATGATGAACGATGAAGAAACCATGTCATACAACCACGCATGGGGCGGCACGATTCCATGGCCCGAAGAGGCGTGGAAGGATTGGTACGACGATTGGATGATCAACCATGAGGGTAAGCGGTACTACAGGTACCTAATAAATCAAGAGGGTCAATTCGTGGGAGAAATCGCGTATCATCGCGATGCAGATACTCAATATGAGATTGCCGATGTCATTATTTATTCCCAATTTAGAAGAAGAGGGTATGGTTCAGAAGCGCTGGATTTGCTGTGTGCCGAAGCGAAGAAAAACGGGATAACTGTACTATACGACGATATTGCCTTAGATAATCCCGCGATCGAACTCTTTATGAAGCATGGCTTTACGGAGGAGTATAGAACGGAAGAAACAATGATTCTACGGAAAACGCTGTAATACAAATTCCAACTTGCGGCAATGCATTGTGTATTTTGCACTCCCTGAATGATCGTGTCAATTAAACTTGCAATTTTCAGAAAGGGGAGGTATCGAATGCATGAAAATTGCATATTTTGGCGCGAAATTGTTCGCTTGGCGCATAGCATTGATCGCGCTTTTATCAAAAATGGACTTTCCCATATTGCAGCCGTCCGGTATAATAGCGTTGTCGCAACGGTGCAGGTGTTTTAGAAATAATAAGAGGAATAGGGATTAATCGGAGGGGACGAATATGACTGGCAAGCAAAGGAATAAGGAAAGTCAATGCATGGCAATCGCGGGCATCTGCGGCGCGGTGATTTATGCGATTGCGGATATGTTTTTATATTGGGGAACGGATATTTTTTCCAAGGACAGTACATCCCTTTGGAACGTGCCCGAGTGGAGGCTCATGACCTCTATGAGTATAGGTGTGGTTGGTAGTTTACTGATGCTTCTAGGGTTTATCAGTCTATATCGACTGTACGACGAGGTTTTTGGAGGAATTGGGAAGCTCCTGATCACCCCGTCGTTTCTGTGTATGGGCGGTGTGCTCTATATACATTTTACGTTCGGTGTTTATTCGCCGCTGACCTTTCAATCCGCAATTCGAGCAGGAGTGACTGAAGCTATGGCGACGGAATTGATTCAAAATGCAAATGCATATTTGGAGCCGCTGTCGATGGTTCTGGTGGCGTTGGGATATTTTACCGAACTGGTTATAATATGTGGAATACTCAGCGGAAGTTTTGGGTTCAAAAAGAGAACTCTATTGTATATGTATGGCGGCTATGCGCTTATTTTTGGGCTTTTCCTAGGCATTGGATCTATTACAAAAGAATGGGGACTGGCAGGCTCTTTGGAAAGCTTGTTTGAAACAACATTTTTTATTCCGGCGCTATTATTCTGGAAAAAGAAAGCTGCGAGTGGGCGAGGGAACAGAGCATGAAGGACGGGGCTGTGATTCGAGCCATGTGGCTTATGATGGGAGGCGCGGTAAAGGCGTCGCTTCCCATTCTCGGGATTCGCGATACCGATAGCTTCTGGAAAAAAGCGAAAAAGATATACCGAAGAGAAATGGATCGATTGCCCGAATATGGACCCAATGACGTATTAAAGGTGAACCTTGCGCACGCAGTCATGCTCGGCGCGGTGTATGAAGCCTGCGATTCCAAACCGGATATCGACGCGCTGACTAAGTTTTACCAAGCGTTCTTCCTGCGCCAAAGGCTCGTTGTGGCGGTCTTAAAGCGGATAGATATATTGAAGCCTTCCATGGTTCGAAGGCAGGTTGCCATTGGCGAAAGAAGCCAAAACGCCACCCACCCGTTTACATGGCAGTTCAAGGTTCGAGTGGAGGATGAAAACCGATTTACCGCCGTGTTTACCAAATGCGGCATATATGATTACTTGAATAGTCGCGGCATGGCGCAGATTGCGCCGGCGATGTGCGCGGTAGACTATCTGTTTGGGGAATGCAGCAATCACTGGTTTTTGCGTGAGTCCACAATTGCCACCGGAGGAGAAGTTTGCGATTGTCACTATATCCGCAAAAAAGCCGCGACGCAGGAGGAGGTACAACGTTCCCAAGAGAACAAAAGGTCGGAAGCCGTGCGCGGAGGGCGCAAAGAGTTATGAACACATACCGACTTCCGGTGTTTTGACAGATCGATGCCGGATTGGGAGATGCCCGCCGCATAAGGGTAGGGGACTGACGCAGGGATCGCGCGTTTGTGCCGCGTGAATGAAGCTATGTGCGGGATGAGGCGGTAAGCAGAGCTTTGTTCGTTCATACACTCTGGCAGTGAGCGAACCACATTGTGGACGAGGGTACAATACGAAGGGGACGCGCTCACTCGACAACTGATTTGGAAAGGAGATCGCGATGAACAGTCAAGAAGAGGCCAAGAGGATTTTGGAGGAACGATTTGGCAAAGATTCGGTTATTGCGCTGGCGACGATTTCCCATGGAACGCCCTATGCCCGCAATGTCAACGCGGTGTACCGAAACGGCGCGTTCTATAGCATCACCCATGATCTGTCAAACAAGATGCGCCAGATTGCGGAGCATTCCACTGTCGCCATAGCGGGAGATTGGTTTACGGGACACGGCGAGGCGACCAATTTGGGTTACATCGGCAAGCCGGAAAATCGAGCGATTGCCGATGCGCTCAGGGAGGCGTTTCATGAATGGATTGACAATGGACATACCGACTTTTCTGATGAGAACACGGTGATACTTTGTGTGAAGCTCACGGACGGTATCCTTTTTTCGCACGGCAGGCGTTTCGATATGGCATTTTGAACGCTGTACATTCCGAAGGGAGGTGCGTAGGCGATGGCATCCAGCATCATTCATTTGGCAATTGCCGAGGAGCTGATGAAGCGGCGTTCCTTTATATCCGCCAAGCGGCTGAGGTTTGGCGTGGTGCTGCCGGACGCGGGGGACGGCGCGCGAAGTCGAAGTCATTTGCGCATCCAAATAGATGAACGGGGGAGAAGAACCTACGATTTGGAGCGATTTCGAGCGATGTACGGAGCGAGGATGCAAAGGGACGATTTGTATCTCGGATATTACCTGCACCTGATTCAGGATATTGTATTTCGCCAATTCATCTATCAGCGTTACCACTGGAATCCCAATGTGCCGGACGGCGTGAACAAGCTGCACAGGGACTATGCGATTTCCAACCGGTATGTGATTGAGCGCTACGCGATGATCAACAATGTGGTGATTCCGGAGGGCTTCGAGCGGGAGCCAATTCACGCGCTGTGTCCCTTCAACGCGGAAGGGCTGATCGGCGACATTCACGGCTATTTCGCAAGTCGAGAAGCTGGAACCCCATTCTTCTTTACCGCCGCAATGGCGGACGAGTACATTGCCGATGCCACGCATATTTGCCTGCGTGAGCTGCGAGCGCTCGAGCAAGGAGAGGCGTTGATGGACAGTGCGCAAAACGCGTGGGGCGGAGCTTAGCGCTCCGCCTCAAATCATTGATCAGGCCCGCAAACACAAGAGACTCGCCGAAAACGACGGGTTTCTTGCTCTCTGCGTCAGCAGACTTTGCAGGCTTTCTAAACGGTTTGCCAGTTTTGTCAACTTTGCCGACATCCAGTGGCGGAGCTTAGCGCTCCGCCTGTTTGATTTTTTGGATCAGTTTTGGATACCGCTTTTGTTGTACGATTTTAAGTATGGGCGAGGAAACCATGCCGGCGACCACGCCGATGATCCATACGTTTTTCCACGTAACGAGCAGACCGAATAATACGATGATCGCGCATACGATTAGCCAATAGACGATTTGCGCGATTCCGTTGTGTTTATTGAGTTCGGCGAGCACATCCGGACCGCTCGAGGTGTGCGGCGCGGTTTCAATGAATTTTGCCGCTTCGGCGGGACCGGGCGCGGCGCGAAAATCGGCGCTGCACTCGGCGGCGGCTTGGGCATACGCGGGATGCTCCAATACCTCGCGCACGGCGCGGCGAATGCCCTCCGCGCCGTCATTTTTCAAAAAAACGCCCGCGCCCAGCTCGGAGGCGCGCCTTGCCACGGCACACTGTTCGCCCGTTTGCGGGTAGAATACCATGGGCGTCGCCATATACAGGCTCTCGGATACGCTGTTCATGCCGCAATGGGTAATGAACACATTCGCGCGCGAGAGTACCTGAGGCTGATCGACCGAAGCATATGCCGAAAAGCGCTCGGGCAACGGCGCGGGCAGCTTGGTTTCCATATGATCGCCGCAGGACAGTACGACGTCTACATCCATATCCTTGAGCGCCGCGACGCAGCTGCGGTAAAAATCGGGTCGATCGTTGATGATCGTGCCCATGGAGATGTATACAAGCGGACGCTCATGAGACTTGCGAGGTTTCACGGCGGAGAACAGGCTGGGACCGGCAAATAAGTAGTGCTCGGAAAAGCTCTCCGAATAGGGCTGGTAGCGCTGAGTGGCGTATACGATGGAATCGGTCGCATTATCGCTCTGCACCAGCGAAAGCGCGTTCTTCACCTTGTAGCCGTACGGTTCCAGCGAATGGAGCGCTTTGGAGATTTTCGGCAGCCCCAGCACCATATCCGCGAGCTCCTTGGGGCTGTACTTCATATACTGCGAGGAGAGCTGGTTGAAGGCGAAGGTGCTGGTGGAAACCACCATGGGAACGCCATATTTGAAAGCCGTCAGCTTGCCCCAGAAGCATACGGAATCCGTAAAGATGACATCGGGGAAGAAGGTTTTGAATTCTTCGGCGATGAAGGCGTCCATTTGGATGGTGGCTTTAATAGCCTGCAGCGTCATTTCCGTAGTGGAAACGCGCTTTAGACGCGCCTCTTCCTTGGCGCTCAATTCGGATAGGTACGCGTCGCACGCGACAAATTCCGCGCCCGTGGCGAGTACCTTTTCGCGAAAGGCTTGAAAGGAGTAGAAGCGCACCGCGTTGCCGTGGTCGACCAGCGCGCGGAGGACGGGGAGCATGGGGTTGGTGTGCCCATGCGCCGGAATACAAAAGCAAGCGATTTTCTTCATTCGGTTTTATCCTCTTCCTCGCGAAACGCCATGCCGAAGAGCTCCGCAAACGCGCCCTTGGGCGGTATGGCGATGCCGCGCGCCTCGTCGCCCAGCAATAAGAGCGTATCGCCGGGATGAATTCCGAAGAGCTCGCGCGCCTGCTTCGGTATGACGATTTGTCCCTTTTCGCCTACGGTCGCCGTCCACGCGTATTTTCCTTTGGGTGCTTTCATGCGTTCATCCTCCAATGAAAGTATGATTTGTATAACAAATTATACCAATCAATCAGGTTTTTGTCAATTGCGGTCTTTATGGCTTCTACATAGTGGTGAATCGCGCTATTGCAACTTACCTTTAACAAATCGCGCTATTGACAACGGGGTTAGGGTATGCTAATATATATTTGCGTTAGGAAATCCTAACGCACCAGAGTATTTCGGAGCGGGCTGCAATCTCTCCTCTCCTCTCCAATATTCAAATGTGGTGTGATCTCCCAATGCTTGATGAATTGCTTCCTGATATTTGCAGCCGACTCCTTCCGACTTTCGGGTCTCCAACCGAAAATCGGTCGCCCCTGAATCTGAAGAAGGCACAGATTCAGGGGCGTTCCTTATGTACTAGAAAATCGCCGCCGGATGGGTAGTCCGGCGGCGAATAAAAAACACTTTTGCAATTTACCTTTGTATAATGACCTCGTGTCCGGTGCGCGCGGATTCATACATGGATGTGATGATGCGCATGAGCTCCACGCCGTCTTCAATGCGGTTGCGGCACTCCACCACGCCGTTGATGGAATCGATAAAGTGATTGATCTCATCGTAGAATTTCGAGAATTCAAACGTCGGGTGGTCGATCTGGGGCGTGATGTTTACCATATAATTGTTCATTTCGGTCATGAGCGTTAGGTGCGGCTCGACAATGGCGCCGCCTTTGGAGCCGTAGATCTCCACGCCGATTACGCCTTTTTCGATTTCCTCGCTGTAGGAAAATTCAAGCGACATGGTCATGCCGTTGTCGAACTTCACCATGCCGACGGCGAGATCCTC
>JAFUAR010000360.1 GCA_017460585.1 Clostridia bacterium | reverse complement strand
CTGTTGCTTTGCCTGTGGTGCGCGCTGCAATTATGCCTTGCCGAGGAATTCGACTATGAACTCATCGGCGATATGACCGTGGTCAACTGCGAAAGCTGGGTATCGCTGCGCGCTTCCCCGTCTACCTCGGCGGAGCGCGTCATCGCGGTGCCGCTGGGCGCGACCGTAACCGCCTACCAGGCAAACGACGCCCAGTTCTACTACTGCGTATACGAGGGCTACAAGGGCTATATACTGCGCCAATATCTAAGCCCCATGGGGCTGGACGACGTGGGCGAGCTGGCGCGCCTTTGGGATTTGCACACAGGCGACACATTGGCGACCTCCGTATGGATGAACGACGCGGGCTCCGACCCCTCCGACGCGGTAGCGGGCGAGCTTGGCGGCGTCGCCATCGGCGCGTACGCCGACTGGCTGCTCACCTATTCCCCGTGGAATCGCGACGCGAACGGCTTCCTGCAAACGCTCATGGACGACTGCGCGGACACAGGCTCGGAGGTTCCGGCAAAGCTGCGCGCAGGCAGCGTCTCGCTGAACGCCTCGGAGTTGCACTCTTGGAATGGCGGAAGGCAGCTGCACGAGCTCTATGATTTTACGCTGGTGAACGGAAACGAAGTATACGAGCTGCTGTTCTTCTGCTATTCCGAGGCGGATGGCGGAGAACTTACCGAATGGACCATAGTAGAGGAGTAATGCATATGCGCACACATTTGCTGGGCGGAAGAGCGGTCTCGGTGATCGGTCTGGGAACCTCGGAATTCGGCGGCACCTGCCCCGAAGCGCTGGGTCGGGAATTCATGGATGAATACGTGGCGCTGGGCGGCAACCTGATCGATACCGCGCGCGTATACGGCGATTTCGTAACCCCGCGCAACGGCGAAAGCGAGAAGATCGTCGGGCGCTGGATGGAAGAACGGCACAATCGCGCCAACATCTTCCTGAGCACCAAGGGCGCGCACCCGCCGTTGAACGCCATGACGCAGGGACGCCTAAGCCGCGACGATATTCGCGGCGACATGGCGGCGAGCCTCGAGGCGTTGCGTACCGACCACGTGGACATATACTGGCTGCACCGCGACGACGAATCGCGCCCCGTTTCCGACATTATGGAAACCATGCAAGGGCTCATAGAGGATGGGTACACGAAGTTGATCGGCGTATCCAACTGGCACCCAAGGCGCATACTGGAGGCGAACCGCTTTGCGCGCGTGCACGCTCTCACCCCGTTCTGCGCCAACCAGCCGCAGTTCAGCCTTGCGCGGCAGATAAATGTGGAAGACCCCACCCTCACGCCCATGGACGCGGAAACATGGCAAATGCAGCTGGATACGCAGCTCGCGTGCTTCTGCTTTTCCTCGCAGGCGAAGGGCTTTTTCAGCAAGCTGGACGCGCTGGGCGAAGCGGGGCTGCCCGACAAGGCGCGCAGGCGCTTTTTAAGCGATGAAAACCGCGCGGTATACGCCCGCGTAAAGCAGGTGCAGCAGGAAACCAATCTTTCGGTGGGCGCGATTGCGCTCGCCTACCTCACCTGCCAGCCCTTCCCCACCTTCGCGCTGGCGGGCGCGACCCGCGTAGAACAGGTGCGCGCGCTAAAAGAAGCGGGCGACGCCGTCATCACCCCCGCGCAGCGGGAGGCGCTGCGCGCATGGCTTTAAGGAAAGCATAGGCAATACGGCGGCGCAGCCCGCGACCCTTCCGCAAGCGAACCGCCCGCGCCGTGTTACCATTCACCCCATGGGATGTCGGGGGTCGCAACCCCCGACATTCAATCCGCAGCAGCGGCGTGTACGCCGCGAAGACGCGGACCAAGTGTCCGCTTCCTTGCAGATTTTGCGTCCAGAAATCGCGTAGCGATTTTAGCAAAACCTGAGGGGGTGGTAGTGGCGGGGGACGTGTCCCCCGTCCACCTACTGTTCAGCCGTAGGCGGAACAGTAACCGCCCGCGGCGCGTCCCGTTTGCTTTGACACAATAACCATTTGGAGGATATGCCGTTATGGAACTGAACCGCGCGCTTGAAGCGCTGAAGGAACTGGAAACCACCCTGCACGCCTACCGCCACGCGATGGGCGTTTTGACCTACGACGGTGAAACGGTCGCCCCGCGCAACTCCGCGGCGGGGCGCGGCGACACGCTGGCGCTGCTCTCCGGCGTGGAGCACGATCTCATGACCCGCCCCGCGACCAAGGCGCTGCTGGACGAATTGGAGGCGCAAAAGGACGCGCTCAGCCACACAGACCGCCGCCGCGTGGAGCTGCTGCGCGAGGAGAGCGACGATTTAACCCTCGTGCCCGCGAAGGAATACATGGACTACCAGAGCCTTCTGGCGAACGCGCAAGCGGTGTGGCACGACGCCAAGCTGAGCAGCGATTACGCCGCCTTCGCGCCCTATTTGGAAAAGATCATCGCCTACAACCGCCGCTTCGCCGAGCGCAAGAACGCGCAAATGAAGCCCTACGACGCGCTGCTGGATACCTACGAAAAGGGCGCGCGCATGGAAACGCTCGACCCCTTCTTCCGCCTGTTGCAAACCGAGCTTACGCCGCTGATTTTAGAAATTGGCAAGCGCCCCACGCCGGATACCTCGTTCCTGCGCCAGTCCTTCCCCATTGCGCAGCAGCGCGTATTTTCCGAGCGGCTCATGGATATTATGGGCATTTCGCGCGACGACTGCGCCATTGGCGAAACGGAGCACCCGTTTACCGACGGCTACAACAAGCACGATGTGCGCATTACCACGCATTACTTTGAAGGCGAAGTGCTCTCCAATATGTATTCCGTGATTCACGAGGGCGGGCACGCGCTGTACGAGCTGGGCTCCGGCGACGCGCTGGAGGGCACCGTGCTGGCGGGCGGCGCCACCATGGGCATTCACGAAAGCCAGTCGCGCTTTTATGAAAACATCATCGGGCGCAGCCTGCCCTTCTGCCGCGCGGTGCTGCCCGTAATGCAGGAGCTGTTCCCCGCGCAGCTGGCGGGCGTAACCCCCGAGGCGCTGTACCGCGCGGTGAATCTGGCGCAGCCCTCGCTGATTCGCACCGAAGCGGACGAGCTGACCTACGGACTGCACGTTATGGTACGCTACGAGCTGGAAAAGGGCATGATTTCGGGCGAACTCTCCGTAAAGGATCTGCCCGGGGAGTGGAACAGGCGCATGAAGGAAGCGCTGGGCGTAGAAGTGCCGGACGATCGGCGCGGCGTGCTTCAGGACAGCCACTGGTCGGGCGGTCTGGTCGGCTACTTCCCCAGCTACGCGCTGGGCAGCGCCTACGGCGTGCAAATGTTGGAGCAAATGCAAAAGACCGTGGACGTATGGGGCAGCGTGGAGCGCGGCGACCTGCGCCCCGTGACCGAATGGCTGCGCGAGCGCATTCACCGCCACGGCTGCCTGCTCACGCCGGCGGAGCTGCTGCAAAGCGCCATGCAGGCGCCGTTTGACCCCAGCCGCTACACCGAATACCTGAAAAAGAAGTTTAGCGCGCTGTACGCGCTTTGAGGCACGACCATGAGTCAGGAAATGACCGCGAAGGTCGCGGAAATCCGCAAGCAAGCGGGCGCGCTGCTCGTCGATGTGCGCACGCCGGATGAATACGCGGCGGGGCATATTCCCGGCAGCGTAAACGTGCCGCTGGAAAACATATTCGCCGTAGATCAGGCGGGCGCAACCGAGGAAACGCCCTTGTACCTGTACTGCCTGACCGGCACGCGCGCCAATCGCGCCAAGCTCAAGCTGGAACGGGAGGGCTACCAATTTGTAGAGAATATCGGCGGAATCGAGCAATGGGACGCGGAGGTGGAGAAAAACGCATGAGCGACGAAGTGGTGCGCTGGGCAATGGAGCTGCAGGCGCTCGCGCAAGCGGGTCTGCACTACGGCAAGGATGTCTTTGATCGGGAGCGCTACGCCCGCATTCGCGAAATTGCCGCCGAAATGATGAGCGCGCGCACCGACCTGCCCATGGAAACCGTGCAAACCCTCTTCTGCAGCGATTCGGGCTACTGCACCCCTAAAATCGACACCCGCGCCGCGATATTCACGGAGGATCGCATTCTGCTGGTACAGGAAAACAACGGCTCTTGGGCGCTGCCCGGCGGGTGGTGCGATTTCAACCTGTCGCCCGCGGAGAACATCGTAAAGGAAGTGCGGGAAGAGGCGGGGTTGGAGGTGCGGGCGGACGCGCTCATCGCAGTGCAGTATCGCGCGAAGCACAACCAGCAGCCATACGCCTACAATATTGTGAAGCTGTTCTTCCTGTGCAGCGCGCTCGGCGGCGGCTTTCAGTCCAATATCGAAACGCTCGACGCGCGCGCCTTCCCGCAGGACGCGCTTCCGCCGCTGGCGGAGGAAAAGACCACGCGCGCACAGATTGATATGTGCTTTCGCGCCTATCGCGACCCGAACTGGAAGGTACAATTTGATTGATTGCACTGGGGCTCCCGTTTCATGCGGCAGCGGCGCAGGGAAACACCCAAACCGCTCCATAGATCAAAATGCCGGCGGGGACATTTCGTCCTCGCCGGCAATCACATATTGGGGGGAATATTAGGTTACCATTCACCCACGGGGGTGTCAGTGGTCGCAACCCCCGACATTCAATCCGCAGCGGCGACTTGTACGCCGCGAGGACGCGGACCCAAGTGTCCGCGTCCTTGCAGGTTTTGCGCCCGGAAATCGCATAGCGATTTTAGTAAAACCTGAGGGGGTAGCAAGGTTGAAAACCCGAAAGGGTTTTCAAGTTTTGACTTTCAGTCAAAACCGCGGACGGTCGAATTATTAATTCGAGCGCCGCGCCGCGGGCGGGGACGTGTCCCTCGTCCACTTACTGTGAAGCCGTAGGCTGAACAGTAACCGGCATAGCAGATTCCCCGCTGGAATCAATTGACTTTTTCATGGGAATGTGATACCCTTTGCATGGACGCATTTGATTGATAGAGGG
>JAFUAR010000359.1 GCA_017460585.1 Clostridia bacterium | reverse complement strand
GAAGAACGTGCGCTTCTTCGAGGATACGCCCGCCGGTCGGCTGGAGATTACCATTAACCTCTCCAAGCCGGAGAAGGACCCCAAGGATATCGCCGCGCAGCGCGCCGCGAAGCAAACGGGCTATCCCAAGTGTATGCTCTGCGTGGAGAACCCGGGCTACGCCGGTCGCGTGGGCTTTCCCGCGCGCCAAAACCACCGCATGATTCCCATAGAGCTGGACGGCGCGCGCTGGTATATGCAGTATTCGCCGTATCTGTATTACAACGAGCACTGCATTGTGCTCAACAGCGAGCACGTGCCCATGAAGATTAGCCGCGCCACCTTCGTGCGCCTGTGCGACTTTGTGGACCAGTTCCCGCACTATATGCTGGGTTCGAACGCCGATTTGCCCATCGTGGGCGGCTCCATACTCTCGCACGATCACTTTCAGGGCGGCGGCTATCGCTTCCCCATGGAAGACGCGGGCGTGCGCATAGCGCTCACTTCGCCCGTGGAGGGCGTGCGGGCGCACGTTGCCGATTGGCCCATGACCTGCATTGTATTAAGGAGCGAGAGCAGGGAGAAGATCATCGACCTGTCCGATCGCGTATTGACCGCGTGGCGCGGCTATTCGGACCCCGCCTGCGAAATCTACGCCGAAACCGACGCGCCGCACAACACCGTAACCCCCATACTGCGCAAGGAGAACGGGGAATACGTCATGTCGCTGGTGCTGCGCAACAACCGCACCAGCGAGCAGTACCCGCTGGGCATATTCCACCCGCACCCCGAGCTGCACCACGTGAAGAAGGAAAATATCGGCTTAATCGAGGTGATGGGGCTGTTCATACTGCCTGGTCGCCTCAAGGAAGAGCTCGGCGCACTTGCGGATATTCTCACCGGCAAGCAGCCGCTTTCCGCCGCCGAAAGCGAGACCTCGCCCGTGCACAAGCACTACGAGTGGATTTGCGAAATCGCCAAGGAGACGGGCTTGCATTGCACCGCGGAGCAGGCGGACGCGGCGCTCAAGCGCGCGCTGGGCGCAAAGTGCGCGCAGGTGCTGCGCGACGCGGGCGTGTACAAGCAAACGCCCGAAGGCGAGCGGGGCGTACTGCGCTTTGTGGAAACGCTGGGCTTTGCAAAACAGACCCATTAAACGGGAGGCGGACATGAAGCTTCGATTGGATGCGCAAAAGCTGAGCGCGCTAAAGAACTACTTGGAAGCGAGCGAGGACGCGGAGGCGCTCACCGCCCGCGAATACGTCGCCGATTTTTACGATGCCGAAGCCCCGTTTTCCGTGGATTTGAGCTTTGGCAAGGACTGCGTGTATGTGGACGGCGCGGCGTACCTGCGCTACGACGAGGCGCAGGACGGCTGGTATATCGCCGAGCGTATATTGGATGAGGACACGCTTTTGGCATTGCTCGAAAAGAGCGGCGCCTTTGCCCCATGAGCGAGTGGGACGACCGCAACGACGCCTGCCTGAACGCCGTGGAGGGCGCGTTGCGCTTTCTGCGCCGCACGGACGATGAACGCGCCGCGGTGCGGGCGCTGGCGCTGCGCTTCGGTTCCCCCGCGGGCATACTGGAGGCGGGCGCGCACGAGCTGGAGAAGACCGATCTGACCGCGAGCGAAGCGCGGCTGCTGGCGCTCATTCCAGAGCTGACCCGGGCGGCGCAGCGGCTGGAGTTCGGCGCGCACCCCAAGCTGTGCGGCGCATCTCAGGCGTGCGAATACCTGAAAACGCTCTACCACGGGCTTGCCATAGAGCAGTTTTACGCACTGTGCATGGACCGCACGGGCAGGCTGCAGGACTGCGCGCTTTTACAGAAGGGCACGCTGAACGAGGCGCCCTTTTACTTGGGCGCGCTATTGCAAAAG
>JAFUAR010000032.1 GCA_017460585.1 Clostridia bacterium | reverse complement strand
TAGGCGCAGGTATTGTAATCGCTGCTGTAGGGGGTTTCGCGTTCGATGCGGAACAGGTCGCCGCCGGTCTTTTGGGCGATCTCTCGCGCGATCCTTTCCGTGTTCCCGCTCCAAGAAAACCATGCGATCAGGGTATTCATGATACCATTCCTCCTGACTGCGTTTTTCTAAATTCTACCATGGGATGGAAGGAGTGTACAATGCCAATATCGAATTGTAGCATAGAGATCGCGCATACTGGAGGAACGAATATGCTGGAAATGTATCTGCTGGAGCAGCTCGCCGCCGTGGAGGCGTGCGGCACGCTGTCCGCCGCCTCCGAGAAGCTGCATTTGACGCAGCCCTCGCTGACGCGCTCCATGCAAAAACTGGAGGATCTGCTGGGCGTAAAGCTATTTGAACGCAAGAAGAACAGGATATATCTGAATGAGAATGGTAAGCTTGCGGCGGAGTGCGCGCGCCGTGTACTGGATGAGGAGCAGGCGATGATTCGCCGCGTTCGCGCGTTCGATCGCAGCCGTCGCACATTGGTCATCGGCACCATCGCGCCGGGACCGATTATGGAGCTATCTCCGCTATTGTCGGGGCATTTCTCTGATTTGACCCTCTCTACGGAGGTTCGGGACGAGGAAACCTTATTGCGTGGGTTGAAAGAGGGTGTATATCAATGGATTATACTCAACCACCGAATGGAGGAGGGAGATATCCGCTGCCACCCCTGCGGCTCCGAGCGGCTGTATGTCAGCCTTTCACCCAATCACGCGATGGCGGGCGGCGAAAATGTCCGCTTTGCGGACATGAACGGCGAGAGCTTTCTGATGGTGAACGAGGTAGGCTTCTGGGACGCCATTGTGCGGGCGAATATGCCCGATTCCCGCTTTCTAATGCAGGACGACGCATCCGCGCTGAACGAGCTTATATTATCCTCCACGCTGCCGTCCTTTGCCACGGATGTCACCCTGCGCGTGTATGACGGTTTGGAGGACAGGGTCTATCTGCCCATCACGGACGCCGCCGCGCTGACACACTATTATTGCTGCTGCAACGTAAACGAAGAAATGAAATATTTGACATGGTTCCAGCTGCTGGCAAGGCGGTATGAATAGGGCTGTCCTTTTCAAGCACCCCAAATACCGCGAAAGCTGCCGATACAGGCAAACAGCGAGCGTAGGGAGGAAGTAGAATGCCGTTTAAGATTATTCGAAATGACATAACGAAGGTCAAGGCTGATGCCATTGTGAACACCGCAAATCCGGAACCAAGGTATGCCGGCGGTACGGATACGGCGATCTACAAGGCGGCAGGGGCGGAGGACCTTCTTGCAGAGAGGAAGAAAATCGGCAGAATCGCGCAGGGTGAGGCGGCGGTTACCGCCGCGTTTCGGCTTCCGGCAAAATATATTATTCATACCGTAGGACCGGCGTGGATCGATGGAAAGCATGGGGAGTATGACATTCTGCGCTCCTGCTACCGGAAATCGCTGCTGCTTGCGGATCAGCTGGGCTGTGAAAGCATTGCCTTTCCGCTGATTGCCACGGGCGTTTACGGCTTTCCCAAAGCTCAGGCGCTGGAGATTGCGCTCAATGTGATTCGCGAGCATCTGAACGATTCCGAACTGGAAGTTATTCTAGTGGTATTCGAAAGAGCTTCTTACCAGATCGCATCCGGCATTGCGGAGCGGATTGAAGAATACATCGACGAAAACTATGTGGCGGAGCGGACAAAGGAAGAGTATGGCGGTCCGTTCAGCCCCCTTTCTGAATCGATACGGAGAAGCGAACTCTGGGAGCGCGAGCAGTATCTGGAAAGCGCCCGTTTGAACCGCGATGCTTTCGACGCTAAGGTTGTATCCCTTGTGAAGGACGCCGAAGCGGATAGCTGCAATACCACAGGGGCAAGCAGCGCGCCAACCCTTCATGGGACGAAGCCAAAGAAAACATCCTTGGAGGATGCGGTCAACAACCTTGGAGAAAGCTTTCAGGCGAGGCTGCTTCGCATGATTTATGAGCGCGGCATGAGCGATCCGGAGG
>JAFUAR010000031.1 GCA_017460585.1 Clostridia bacterium | reverse complement strand
TAAATCGTTTTCCATGAATAAAGGCGAGATTATTCCGCTGCAGCCTGAATTTACGCCCGAAACTGCCAATCGCACGCTGCAATGGAAGAGCAGTAAGCCTAAAGTCGCTCAGGTGGATAACGCTGGAAACGTCACTGCCATTTCCAAGGGCAGCGCTACAATTACCGCGACCACTCCCAATAAGAAAAAAGCGACCATTAAGGTGACTGTCGCCGATCCATACGAGCCCCTGAGCGTAAAGCTGGTTGCAGAGGAGAGCACTGTCGGCATTGGATCTACGCTGGTGCTCACGCCGGTACTTACCCCCAACACCGCTATATCCGATTCATATACTTGGAAAAGCAGCAAACCTAAGATCGCGACGGTAGACAATGGAATTGTCCATGGAATGAGCACCGGTAAAGCCAAGATTACCGTTACCACCGCGAACAATAAAAAGGCGACCTATACCGTTCAGGTCATTCAAGCGACCACTGTTCAGAAAGAGCGATTGGACCTAATCACCTATATGGGCGAAGATCTATTGAAAACGGCGAATGAATTGAACTTAAAGCCCATTGACTACGGTGAAATTGGCGGCTGGGAAACAGAATACGGTAACGATTGCTTTCAGTTTGGAATAGATATCGATTCCTCGATGGACGATCCTCTGCTCATCGGTTTCGTCTCTTTGAACAAGGATCCCGAGGCAAAATATAGCGTCGACGGCGTTTGGATTGGGATGAGTCTGGAGGATGGGCAGAAACGACTCGCCGCCAACGGATGGACGCTGGACAGTCACGATTCGAAAAACCGAGTTATGGTCTATCGCCGCGATCATTTGAGCCTGACGCTTACCTACGGCAGCACGATCACATGGATTCATGCGGCAACCATAGTCGAGCTGTAATCGTCCGTTTCAATTTTCGCCAAACGAATTTGCCGGTCGCACACAATCCAATGCGTGCGACCGGCATTCATATTCCTACAGGGAATTCAGTTTCCAAAATTCGAGAAACAATTCCCGTTCAAATCGTTTAACTTCTTTGCAGCATCAAAAGATTACACAACCGCACCGTCCCGCTTCCTTCACTCGGTAAAGTGCAGTATCGGCATCCTTGAATATATCGCCTTCGGGATTATCCCTGTCGCCAAACGCCACGCCTACGCTCAGGGAAGTGGGCGGAAGATCATCCTTCGGCTTCTGCAGCATGACGTTCGCCTGTTCAATTTTGGTCTTCACCTGTTCGCGCATGGCGCTGCTGACGTTGGACATGATTACTACGAACTCGTCTCCGCCAATTCGAAACACCGGATCCGTCGATCGAAAGCTATACTTCAGCACTTCCGCCACGCGCTTGAGCACCAGATCTCCCACATCGTGCCCATAGGTATCGTTAATGGTCTTAAACTTATCCACGTCCACAAGCAGCAGAGCGTTATGAGACATATCCAGATCGTTCTTCATGAAATCATACGCGCTCCGGTTGTACAGCCCTGTGAGGGCATCGTGCATATTGCCATAGGTCAGCCGTTCGTGCGTGCGCCGATTTTCCTCAAATATAGAATTGTAGGTTTCGGATACAAAGCGCAGCTCCTCCGCTCCGGAGGGCGGCACCGTTTCGCGCGCCTTCATCAACGCGACCATATTGGTCAGCGGCTTGCGTATCCACACCGTAATGAACAGTATAATGAACAGTACAATCAGAAGCATCAAAATAGTCAACGCCGTCTGCACTCCTAGCAGCACATTCATGCGATCCGATGATTTTGAACGTTCCAGATTGGAGGCTTCAATCAATTCCTGCGTGCACAGCGAGGATTCCGCCATAATTTGCGCCTTATAGGCTTTATAGTCCTCCCCATATACCATTTCTACCGCGCGCGCATGGAGCTCTTCCGGCGAATACGCCTCTTCCTCACGGCTTAATTCCATGGAATGCACTACTTCGGGAATCTGCGCAGAATCGTAGGCTCCGCTCATAAGCACATATTTCATGGAACGGTATTCCAGCTCCATGAGCTCGTTGGACAATGACAGCGCTTTAGATAAATGTCCATATGCGGCGGAGGATTCATCCCCCATCAGCAGTTCCAAATTGGATACCGCCTCGTCTCTTCGGCGGGAAACCTCCACCTCTTCAAAATAATCGTTCAGGTATTGTATATCGCCAGTCACCGCAAAACCGCGAACCCTGTCCGTAAGATATTCGGAGCCCATTTCAAGATTCGTTGCGGATTGCTCCGCCAAAATATAGCGTTCGCTCGCCCGCTCCATGTCCAGATAGCTATGGGTTACGGTCGCATCGGCAATATACAACGCCGTCGCCACTAAAAATGCCGCCAATACAAACACCACGCTCGCAGTCCGCATGGGAATGCTGATGTGCTGGCTCCACCATTCGGAAATCGCATTCAGTAAATTGCGTTTCCCCTGCGATTGCTCTCCCTGCGGTTCATCGGTGCTATGATCGCGCTCGACCGCCTCCTTGCCCTTTTTCAAAAAGTCATCAAATTCATTCGCGGGAATGGGCGAAGAGAAGAAATAGCCCTGAGCCATATCGCAGCCCACTTCCTTGAGCGCGTTCAACTGTTCCCGCGTTTCCACACCCTCCGCCACGACCGGCGCGGAGATGTGGCGCGCAATTTCCACAATCACGCTCAGCATATGGGTATCCTTCTCACGGGCAAACGCCGTCTGAATGAACTTCATATCCAGCTTCAGCACGTCGATTGGCAGTGTGGACAGCATATTGAGCGAAGAATAACCCGTGCCAAAGTCGTCCATTTCAATTCGGAAGCCGATTGACCGCAGGCGTTTGACCATTTCAATGATCTGCTCGGCATCTTCCGCATACGCGGTTTCCGTAACCTCCAAATGCAGCTCCGCCGCTTCCAATTGATTCTCCGCCAAGATTGCTTGAAGCGTATCTACAAGGTCCGGATTATACATATCGATTCGGGATACATTTACGGAGACGGGAACCGTATAACCAATTTGCTCCTTCCAAAGCCGAATTTGCCGTGCGGTCTCTCGCCACACGTAATGATCCAGCGCCTGTATCAAGCCGTTCTGCTCGAACAAGGGGATAAACACACCCGGACTAATTCGACCCAGTTCGGGGTGATCCCAGCGAACAAGCGCTTCCGCGCCGGTCAATCGGGGCGAATCCGTGGTAATATCAAATTTGGGTTGGAAGAATACCTTGAATTGCTTCGCATCGATCGCAGTTTGAAAATCGTCTACGAGCTTTTCGGAATAGAGCTCCGCCTTATGAAGCGTATCGTCATAAACGGCAATGCTCCTCGTGAGGTTGTGGCGCACCGTATCGGACGCCATTTTCGCGCGATCAAACCTGCGCTCGATATCCAGCGACCGATCCACATTGGAGTAGACGCCCATGCGAACGCGTATGCGATTCAAGCCGCCCTGTTCTTCCGTCAATCCGGTGGACACGTTGTCTAAAATCGCTTTATAATCATCCCTGTGGGGACAATAGATCTGAAAGATATCCGCCTCTCTGCGGCAAACAATTCCTCCCGCATCGCGCACCATGTCTTTTGCTTTTTCGCCGATGCGCCTAAGAATAATATCCGCATAAGCTTTTCCGTAGCGCTCATTGAGCGTGGAAAAATGATTGATATCCAGCACAATCGCATCCATGGCTGCGTCTTTGTGGTGCTGATCGTACTGCTCGGCATAGCTGTAAAAGAATTCGCGATTCAACAGCCCTGTTAATGGATCTCGTTCCGTGGACTCAATGGTTTTTCGGTTTTCAAACAGTTCTATGGCGCGCCGTATTCGTGCAAGAATAATGCCCGCTTCCGGATAGGGTTTGGGAATAAAATCGCTTGCGCCGGAATGCAGGCATTTAATCTCCTGGGTTTGATCGCCCGACGCTACGATCACCGGAATATCCTGATATTCGCTGGAAGCTCGAATTTGTTCAAGGACCTCCTGTCCCGACATATTGGGCATAATCAAATCAAGCAACACCAGCGAAATGAAATCCTTTTGCTCACGCAGCTTTTGCATGGCTTCAACGCCGTCCAACGCAAAAACGACTTCATATTGCTCTTTCAGTATTTCCTGCAATAGCGCGCGATTGATACTTTCGTCCTCAACAACGAGTAATCTTCGCTTTCCATTGGTCGAGTGGAATTCGGCGTGATTATCCCCCATATCCCTATGCCTCCTTCGTGAGCGCACGTTTACGGCAGCGTCGCAAGCCGTATGTATAAATCTTGTATCTCATTATTGATCATGGTTGAACGCGTCAATCATGGTCTGCACCGCCTGTTTTTGCTCGAGCGTTAAGTGAATCCATCCATCGAACAACCTTTTGAGCTCTGGAGAAAGGTCGATCTGCTCTCCCTCGGCAAAGAATTGGGAAAGCGTAATTCCAAATGCGCCACAAATTCTTTCGAGGGTATCAATGGTAGGAACGGTATTCCTTTTATAAATGTTCTGCAGGGTGGACATGGATAGCCCTCCCTCTTTGGCAAGTCTGTATTCCGTCCAGTTTCGCTCGCGCAATAATCGCTGCAATCGCTCCACCGTGTTCATATCCGCTCACCCTTTTGCATTCCTTCTTGAACTCATTTTACCGTTAAATTAAACACCAATAAACTGTTTACTTGTCGATATAATAATGCTATAATAAATACTATTTCAGTCATTTTGCATACTATCGATTTGCGGCACGAAATCAGTTGC
>JAFUAR010000358.1 GCA_017460585.1 Clostridia bacterium | reverse complement strand
GCGCGATATGGAAGTGGACCCCAACGCCGCCAGCTACGATAATCTCTTTATTGAGGTAATGCTGGTTAAGCGCACGCTGCTGATCCATTTGGTCGATCAGGCGTTCTCGCATGGTTCCAAGTCGCTCAATTCCGATATGCTCAGCCCCTACATTCGCTCCGGCGCATTAAAGGTTATGGGCTACCAAATGGAGGGCTACTATCGCCGCATCGAAACCATCAAGAGCTATTTCAACTTCAATTTGGACCTGCTCAACTACGATGTGCGCAAGGAGCTGTTTGGCAAGACCCCCGTGTACACCAAAACGCGCGACGAGGTGCCCGCCGTGTATCGCACGGGCGCGCAGGTGCGCAATTCGCTGGTGGCGGACGGATGCGTGATTGAAGGTTCAGTGGAAAACTGCATACTGTTCAGAGGCGTGCAGGTAAACCGCGGCGCGAAGCTGAAAAACTGCATCATTATGCAGGACAGCCGAATTGAGGACTTTGTGGAACTGGAAAACGTGATACTCGATAAGGACGTAACCGTTCGCAGCCACGGTCGCATGATCGGCGAGCGGATGTACCCCATTGTCATCGGCAAGGCCGTTACCCTATAAACCTTTGGAGGAATGTACATGAAGATATTATTTGCCGCGTCCGAGTGCGTCCCGTTTGTCAAAACGGGCGGCTTGGCCGATGTAGTCGGCGCATTGCCAAAGGAAATACAAAAATCCGGCGCCGATGTACGCGTAATACTGCCGCTGTACAAGGCGATCGGTCCGAAGTGGCGCGACCGCATGGAACACGTGCTGTATTTCTACGTCAATCTGGGCTGGCGGCACCAGTACGTCGGCATTTTGAAAACGGAATACGAGGGCGTTACCTTCTATTTTGTAGATAACGAGCAATACTTTGGTCGCGATTATATTTACGGCATGGGCGGAGACGAGGGCGAACGCTTTGCGTTCTTTAGCCGCGCCGTGATCGAAGCGCTTTCTAAAATCGATTTCATTCCCGACGTGCTGCACTGCAACGATTGGCAAACGGGCATGATTCCCGTATTGCTGAACGCGCAGTACAAGCAGCTCGAGCTGTACAGCAATATTACAACCGTTTATACCATTCACAACCTGCAATATCAGGGTATATTCCCCATTGGTCATATCGAAGATATGCTCTCTTTGGGCGACTGGGCGTATACCAGCGACCATTTGGAATTTTTCGGTATGTGCTCGTTTATGAAGGGTGGTTTGGTGTTCGCCGACGAGATCACCACCGTGAGCCCCACCTATGCGCAGGAAATTCAAACCGCGTACTACGGCGAACGACTGGACGGACTGCTCCGCTCGCGCATTGACCACCTTTCCGGCATACTGAACGGCATTGATACCTCGGACTACGACCCTGCGACTGATCAAAACATCGTTCAGAACTATACCGCCGAGACCTTTGGCAGTAAAGCAAAGAACAAGGCTGCGCTGCAGGAAGAGCTCGGGCTGCACATCGACCCCGACGCGCCGCTCATCGGCATGGTGAGCCGCCTTTCCGGACAGAAGGGACTGGATTTGGTGGAATGCGTGCTGGGCGAAATTATGGCAACCGGCGCGCAGCTGGTCGTGCTGGGCATGGGCGAAAGCAAGTATGTGGATCTGTTCAGCTGGGCGCAGTGGAAGTATTCCGGTCAAGTCGCGGCGCGGTTTGAAATGAACCCCGCCCTTTCGCACAAGATCTACGCGGCGTGCGACCTGTTCCTGATGCCCTCCATGTTTGAACCCTGCGGATTGTCGCAGCTCATCTCGCTGCGCTACGGTACGCTGCCCATCGCGCGCGAGACCGGCGGTCTGCGCGACACCGTGCTCGCCTACAATAAGTATACCGGCGATGGCAACGGCTTCACCTTCCTCAATTACAACGCGCACGATATGCTGCACGTGATTGAGCAGGCGGTCGAGATGTACCGTGGCGATCGCAACACCTTCAACCAGATCGCCATTCGCGCCATGGGAGGGCTGTACGGCTGGGATCAGTCCGCGCTCAAGTATGTGGCGCTGTATGAGAAGCTGGTCGGCGCGTCCGCACCCGCTGCGGAGCCTGCAGTTCCCGCAGAATTGCCGACACCCGCTGTGGAAGCCGCACCTGTAGAAGCGGCGGAAGCGCCCGCGAAAAAGCCGCGCGCGCCGCGTAAAAAGGCTGCGGACGGCGAACCCGCACCAAAGAAGCCCCGCAAGACAACCGCGAAGAAGGCGGACGACGCGGAACCCGTGAAGAAGCCCCGCACCCGCAAAAAAGCGGAAGCCGCAGAAGCTGAAAACTAAATTACTACAATACCGGCAGACCGGAAAGACCGATCTGCCGGTTCATTCAGATATTACCATTGAGGAGACGCATATGGACAATCGCGACGAGATTATTCGCACACAACTGGACGTGATCGGTATGCTGATCGACAACAACATTCGCCGCCTGAGCGACGATATTTGGGGCACGCCCGCCACGGTGCAGCCGCCCAAGAGTTCGACGCCCACCGAGAACGAAGCGCCCAAACCGGATACGCAGCAGGCGCAGAAAACCGACGCGCCGAAGCCTGAGGAGACGCCCGAGCAGCCTCCGGAGAATATTGAGGACCTCAAACGCGAACTCAACGAACTGATCGGGCTGGAGGGCATCAAGCGCGAGGTCAACAACCTGATCAATATGGTCACCATTCACAATCTGCGCAAGCAAAACGGACTGAAAACCGTAGATATGTCGCTGCACATGGTGTTTTCCGGCAATCCCGGTACCGGCAAGACCACCATTGCCCGCATGATGTCGCGCATATATCGCAGCCTCGGCGTGCTTTCCAAAGGGCATTTAGTGGAGGTTGATCGTTCCGGACTGGTCGCGGGCTACATTGGTCAAACCGCTACCAAAACCAGCGAAGTGATTCAAAAGGCGCTGGGCGGCGTGCTGTTCATTGACGAGGCGTACGCGCTCTCCAACGGTAAATCAGAAAATGATTTCGGTCAGGAAACCATTGATACCATACTGAAGGCGATGGAAGACCACCGCGACGATTTGGTAGTGATTGTCGCGGGCTACGATGGGCTGATGGATACCTTTATTCACTCCAACCCCGGGCTCGAATCGCGCTTCAATCGCTACCTGCATTTCGACGACTACAGCACCGACGAAATGATGGGCATACTCAACCTGCAGCTGCGCAAGGGACAGTATCAGCTAAACGACGAAGCCAAATCCGCCATTCGGGACTACATTATTGATGCGAACACCGGTTCCATTGCCTTTGGCAACGCCAGAGGCGTGCGCAACATATTCGAGCGACTGCTCATTGCACAGGCAAACCGCCTCGCCGCCATGGACGCGCCGGATAAGAACGCGCTCATGACCATTACCGCCGAAGATGTTGCCGCCGCGCGCGAGGGCGACGACAAGCTCAGAAAAACGATGGAAGAGAAGGAAGCTTCCGAAAACGCCGCGCGTCAGGCATTGGAAGAATTGACTCGCCTGAGCGAATCGCTCAAGCAGCACGCGGAGGAACCCTCTGAGAGCGAGGAAGTAACGCCTCCGGAAGCGGAACAAGTCCAAAAACAATGAGTGCGATGCCTATGCACTCATTATCGGAATGGTAAAAAACAACAAACCCGCAGATCATTGGGAAAGTCTATGGTCAAAGAAACCAACCATTATATATGGAAACGCTTACTTTAGACATAAGCGACCGACTTTGCGGAGTGACTGAGGCAAAAAGCAAGAAACTCGTCGTTTTCGGCGAGTTTCTTGCGGTTTCAGGCATAAACCAACGGGTCTGACAATGAGCGCAATGCCCTGTGCGCTCATTGTGTTCTTTTACAGATTTTCGCCGTTGCTCGCCATTACCTGCTGGTACCAGTAGGCGGAATCCTTCACAATGCGCTTCTGCGTAGCGTAATCCACATAGATCATGCCGAAGCGCTCATTGTAGCCGGAAGCCCATTCAAAGTTATCCATGAGCGACCACTGGAAGTAACCCAGCAGCTCTACCCCATCGTCCGCCGCGCGCTTATAGGCTTTCAAATAGCGATGCAGATAGTCCTGCCGCTGCGGATCATGCACCTTGCCATCCAGCGAAACGGTATCTACATTGGACATGCCGTTTTCTGAAATGATAAACGGCGTATGGTAGCGCTCATACAGGAATTTGGGACCCCAATAGAGCGCGTCCGGCGTTACCGGCCAACCGGTACCGGTCTTTGTATTGCCCTGCGGGAACGGTACGCGTTCAAAGCCATCGCCGCTGGCGCGATAAAACGAGCCGTTGTATATATTCTGGCAATAGTAATCGAGCGGCTGATGAATACCCTCCAGATCCTTTTCCCAGCCCTTAGGCAGATATTGTCCGTAGAGCTTAAGACCATCCTCCGGATAGCTGCCCAGCAACGCAGGATCCGACCACCACGAAACGGTGAACATACCGCGCGCAGGGTCGTTGGCGAAATACGCCTTGCGCGCCGCTTCAATGTCCTCCGGCGTTTCGGTGCAGGGAATCGCCGCGTCGCCACAGGGCGCATAGCTCACGCGCGCATCGGGCACGATGGCGCGAATTGCCCGCACCGCCGCGCCATGCGCCTTTAATACGTTGTGAGAAATGCGAATAACGCTGCGGGTGGGCATTTCAAGACCGGGCGCGAAGTTCTTAATGGAATATCCCAGCCCCACGAAACACTGCGGCTCATTGAGGGTAATGAAATCCTTCACGCGATCGCCAAAGCGCTTTGCGCAAAGCGATACGTAGTTTTCGAACCACTGCACGCTTTCGGGATTCTCCCAGCCGCCGCGCGCCTGCAGCGCGGAAGGATAATCCCAGTGGAACAGCGTCATAAACGGACGAATGCCCGCCTTGAGCAGCGCGTCGATCAGTCGATTGTAGAACGCCACGCCCTTCTCATTCACTTCGCCCGTGCCGTCCGGCAGAAGGCGCGGCCACGATACGGAAAAGCGATAGTTGCGAACGCCCAGCGAAACCATGAGCGCGATATCTTCCTCGTAGCGGTGGTAATGATCGCAAGCGACATCGCCATTGTGGTTGGAGAAAACCTTGCCTTCCTCGTGCGAAAAATCATCCCACACGGACAGTCCTTTGCCATCCTCGTTCCAAGCGCCCTCAATTTGGTACGCCGCCGTGGCGGCGCCCCAGATGAAATCTTTCCTGAAGCCCATGAATGACCCCTCCCAGTTGATGATTATAAATTGCCCCGCAGAAAATCGGCAACCAGACCCGCGCCTTCGCGCACCATGAAGTGCGGCAGCGCGCCGCGCCCAAATTCCGCGGCTTCCGCCCAAACCTGTTCGTACCCCTGCTTGCGCGCCAGCGCCAGCGCGCGGAATACGTGAAAATTGTTGGTTATAATACCCACCTTCGCCTGCTCTGCAGGCAGCAGCGCCTTGGAATAGCGCAAGTTCTGCGCGGTTGTTTTTGATTGTTCTTCCATAAGAATGCGCTCGCTCGGTATCCCCTGCGCAAGTAAGCCTTGCCGAATTGCCTCCGCTTCCGCCATGGGTTCATCCGATCCCTGTCCGCCGGAAGCGATGCACACCGTATCCGGATGATCCAGCAAATACTGCGCGGCGGAATCAATGCGATGCTGCAACGCAAGGCTGGGTCCATCCGCATTGACGCGGGCGCCGAGCACGATAATCGCGTCCATATCAGCGGGCAAGCGCGCATTCATACCGGAAAAAACCATCCCCTCCAATGCCAGAACGCTCGCGACGCCCAGCCCCAGCAGACAGCGCCACGCCACGCGAACGCCCGCGGGCAAATGACGTCCCGCCATAAAGCCCGCCACGCACAGCACAATGCCGGCAACCAGCCACATCCAGCTGCCGCTTACGCCCATGCGAATGCCCACGTTCAACCAAATAAAGTACAGTATAAACAATATGCCAAAGCTCCAATACAGCGCCTGTGCGAGCCTGTGCATCAATTCGATCCTCCAAACAACATGATTCCTTCTACCATCCATATTATATCCATTTGAGAGCGCCTCGGCAATACCCATTTCGCACAGGATACAAAAAGGGGGCGGAACGCCGCGACACTTACACGGCGCAACGCCCTGCCCCTTTATGAATAGTTCTATCAGATTTGCTCGAGCATATGCACCGCGGCGTCGGAATAGGCGTTCAGCAGCGCTTGAGTCTCTTGCGCAGACTTGCTCACCGCATTTACGTAGAGCTTGATTTTCGGCTCCGTACCGCTGGGACGCACGCAGATCCAACCGTCGCCCTCCAGCTCGTAGTAGAGCACGTTGCTCTTGGGCAGCGTCAGCGTTTCGGTTTCTCCCGCGCACACGCGAACGGACTTCTGGTAATCGCGCACGGCGACCACCTTCGCACCGGCGAACTCGGTGGGCGGATTGTCGCGCAGCGTCGCCATTACGGTCTGCATTTTTTCAAGACCATCCTTGCCGGGCAGCACGAAGCTAGTCACCTTATCGCCGTAGTAGCCGTACTGCTCGTAAAGCATATCAATGGCGTCTACCAGCGTCTTATTGTACATCTTCTTATACCAGCTCGCCGCCTCCGCAATGAGCATACAGGCGTTCACGCCGTCCTTATCGCGCACATCGGTACCGGAGAGATAGCCGAACGACTCTTCAAAGCCGAACATAAACGTATTGCAGCCCGTGGTCTCGAACAAGTGAATCTGCTCGGCGATGTACTTAAATCCGGTCAGCACTTCGATCATTTTGCATCCAAAGGATTCCGCAATGGCGCGCGCCATATTGGTGGATACGATGGTGGTTACGGCGGCGGCGTTGGCGGGCAGCTCTCCGCGCTCCTTCTTTTGGGATAAGATATAGTGCAGCAGCACGCACCCAATCTGGTTGCCGTTGAGCAGCCTCGGCGTGCCGTCTTCCGTCATGCAGGCGATGCCGACGCGGTCGCAGTCCGGATCCGTACCCACGCACAGATCCGCGCCCAGTTCCTTCTGCATTTGCAGCGCGAGGCGGAACGCGTCCGGATCCTCGGGGTTCGGCACCTTCACGGTGGGGAAATCGCCATCGGGCAGCTCCTGCTCGGGCACCACGTACACATTCTCCATGCCGATTTCCTTAAATATGCGGCGCACCGGCAGGTTGCCCGAGCCGTGCAGCGGCGTATAGACAATCTTGAGCACCTTGCCCATTTCGCGCGCAAGCTCCGGATTGACCGAAAGCTTGCGAACCGCCGCGATGTAGGGATCATCCACATCCTTGCCAATGATGGTGAGCAGCCCCTGATCGAGCGCCTCCTGTTCATCCATGGGCAAAGACTCCGCATAGGTGGTATCCGGCAGGCGATCGGTAATGCCCTTCACGCTCTCCGGCGGCATTTGACCGCCATCGGTCCAGTACGCCTTGTAGCCGTTATACTGTTTGGGATTGTGACTGGCGGTAATAACAATGCCCGCAATGCACTTGAGATAGCGAATGGCGAACGAGAGCACCGGCACGGGGCGAAGCGATTCGAACAGGAATACCTTGATGCCCGCGTTGCACAGCACCAGCGCCGCCTGTTTGGCGAATACATCTGACATATGGCGAGAGTCGTAACCGATAGCGACGCCCTTCTGCGCGCCGTCCTCAGTGGTGAGTATATACTTCGCCAGCGCACGGGTCACCCTGCGCACATTGTACACGTTCAAGCGGTTCGTGCCCGCGCCCAACACGCCGCGCATACCCGCCGTGCCGAACTCCAAATCACGATAAAATCGGTCCTCGATCTCCGCAGGATCGTTCTCGATCGCCTTTAGGTCGGCAACCGTTTCCGCATCAAACGCGAAATCTGTCAACCACTGGCGATACAGCTCCATTGTGCCCATTCTTCTCATCCTCCCATTTTCGGCAATGCGCCTGTATTGATTCCATGATGAAACGAGCCTGCGCGAATACTGCACAGGCTCGAACCGTTCGGTCAGTTACTTCGCCGCTTTCTGGGCAAAATAATCGTTGAGCTCTTTCACCAGAGCATCGGCGTCGGCGCCATGTCCGGCGCACGCCATTTCAAGGCTCTCCATCATTGCCATGGGGCAACCCATGCAATGCATACCATAGCTCATCATAATCGGGGCAGTCTGGCGGTCGAGCTCTAGTACTTCCGCAATGCTCATCGTCTTTTCTACAGTCATAGTACACAGCCTCCTTTTATTCGTGCTGGAAACAGTGTACAACAAATACGACTATTTTGCAAGGGGAAAAAAGCGTTAATTGAGGCTAGGCTTATCGCCCCGCCGTGGCAATCTCAAACCCATCGTACGCCACATGGAAATTGTGAGGACGCATGATTTCCTCTAGCTCCTCATGCAGTACGCCGCCATTGTGCGAAAAGTGCGTTATGACCCACACGGTGTGCTCCTTCGCCGCGCCCATATCGATCAACCGCCGCTGAACCTCCAGCACATCCTCTATGCCCATGTGGTTGGTGCCCTCCTTGCGGGCGAGCATGGTACAATCCAAACTGACGAGGTCGTACTGCTTTCCGGAAATCCAATCCCAAGTGGGTTCGGGGAAAATACCCGTATCGTTGCCATAGAGCAAACGCTCGCCATCCTTCTCGATATCGAAGATATAGCACTTAATGTGGTCGTGCTTGCCGTGCGCCGCCAGCAGCGGAGTGACCTGATAGCCCTCCACCTCGAAGGTTTGATACTCCATAATTTCATGCCACGCCACGCGCTCTGGATCCTTGCCCCACGCAGGCAGGCCATTGAGCAGATCGATTACCGAATCCGCGCCATACAGCGTAAAGGGCTTGGGGCGCACAACGCTGGCGAAGCCATGCGCGCGCACCGCCACATCGTCGCGGTAGAGATGATCTTCGTGCGCGTGCGTTACGATGCAGCTATCGTAATCCTCCAGCTTCAATCCGTAGTGAAGTACATGAAGATAAGTATCCGGCGGATAGTCCACCAGCAGTCGATCGTCTATGGTCGCCTGCGAGCGCGTGCGTATATTCTTTCCCCCGCGCCTGCGCGCCTCCTCGCATACCGCGCACTTGCAAAACAACGCCGGCCAGCCTTCCGCCGCAGCGGTTCCGTAGTATTTAATTCTCATACTCCATTCCCCCCAAACCTAGCTCGTGACCGCGCCAGCGGTGAGCCCTCCAATAATGTTCTTCTGCATGAATACATAGAATACCAATATGGGCAGCATTTGCAAACAATAGCAGGCAAAGGATGCGCCGTAGTCAATGGCATTCGTACTTCTGAAATTGTAGGCAAACAGGGTGAGTGTCCAATGGCTGGCGCTCTTATTTAATATAAGCAGCGGCAGCATATAATCGTTCCAAATCCACAGTCCATCCTTAATCATTGCTGTAGCCAGTATTGGCTTGAGCAGCGGAAGCACCACGCGGTAGAAGGTATACGCCGTAGATGCGCCGTCGATATATGCTGCTTCTTCAATATCCCGCGGAATGGATTCCATATAACCTACGTACAGGAATACGCTTTCGCAGGTACTAGAGCCAATGCACAGTATCGAAAGCCCAGTAGGAGACATGAGGTTTAAACTGGACATGAGCTTGACCAGCGGAATCATTTTCACCTGAAAGGGAATGAAAATTCCCAGCAGCAGATAATAGTAGAGTATACGATACCAGCGGCTAATATTCATAGATCGCGATACGGCATACGCCAGCATAGGCATAATGACCAGATTGCCCAGCAATACGAACGCCGTAATATAAACTGTGTTGAAAAAAGCCGTCCAATAATCGCCGCCGCGCAGTATATTTTGGAAGTTGTCCAGATACAGCGAAGAAGGAAGCGTTAAAAAACTCCTTGCACTCTCGTTGGGCGACTTAAACGCCGTTACTACCGTAACGTACAATGGAAATACAACCAGCAGTACGCCCAGTATGCACACCACATAGGTCAGCGCCTTTGTTCTGGAACTCATTTTCATGCGCTCACCTTCTTTCGGTTCTGGAAAACGACCTGAACCACTGAAACGACCGCCAGAATCACACCGACCACGACCGATTCAGCAATGGCAAAGCTGAACTTATTGTTCTTAAACGCATCGGTATATACCAAGTAGCTCACGCTCTCCGTAGAGCGCGCGGGTCCGCCATCCGTCAATGCCTTAATCAGATCGAAAATGCCCAATCCTCCCTTAATAGAAAGAATCATGACAATGGTAATGACTGGAATAAGGAATGGCATAGTAATGTAGCGAAACTGATCAAAGCTGTTCGCGCCATCGATCATGGCAGATTCGTACAAATCCTGCGGAATGGTTTGCAACCCTGCAAGGAACAGCACGGTTGGCATTGCTAAACCCACCCACACGCCGACAAATAATATGCCGTATATCGCGAGTCTCTTGTCACCCAGTATATTTGTGCTCAACAGATCAATACCGAGCGCCTGCCCGAACGCCGGCACCACCCTGTAGAAAATCTGGCTGAAAATCAATCCGACCGTTACGCCACATAGTACCGCGGGCAAAAAGAACATGGCGCGGAAAAAGGTGATTCCCTTCACGCGATGGTTCAATATGAGCGCGAGCACAATGCCCAGCACCAGTATGCACACCACATACATCAGCGTATACTTCAAATTGAAGGTGATGGCATTTTGAAAGCGTGGACTTTTGGTAAATATCTTCACATAGTTCTTCAAGCCAATGAAATTGACGTTTCGGGCAATGCCATCCCAATCGGTTAGACTGTAATACACGCCCATCAATACCGGGTAAATGAAGAACAAGCTGTATAGAAAAATGCCGGGAATGCTAAACAGCAAGAACGTGAGCCGCCGTGAACGTGCGACCACCTGATTCTGCGTTCCCTTGATCTTGTTCGATTTCGCCATGCAATACACCCTCTTTATGAAGCTTGATATTTACTCCACCATAACAGAAATGCGGCATCCGCGTCAATACGTGGACGCCGCATCATTATCGGGTCATTCCCACTTCATGAAAATGAGATGGGAAACTGCTTCATAGCGTGCGATTCATTATTCGTAATTTTCAATAATGGTATCGTAGCAGGTCTGATAGAAGGCTTCCAGATCTTCATCCGCATAGAGCTCCTGAACCGCCGCGGCAATACCGGAGCGCACGTTCGTGCCCTGCTGCCAAAGGTTGATCTGGGTGAGCGACATCTTGCCATCCATAACCAGATTGTATACATCCATATACTCGGTCTTGTCGTACTCCACGCCCTTAATCATGTTGATATTGCCGTCCACGGCGTAATACTTCTGAGCGACCTCAGGACGAGAGAGGAATTCCACGAACTTCATCGCTTCCTCGGGATGCGCCGTGCTGGTGGAAACGGAGAAACCAGTGTCAATATTCACGGGAATAATTACATCGTTGGTCACAGGAGAAGGAATGCCGAACAGACCTACGGGGAAATCCGGATCCGCATTCTTCACAGTAGAGAGGTACCAAGAGCCTTGCAGGCGCATCGCCGCCTTGCGATTGATGAAGTCGGCGTGGGCAGAATCGTTATCCATACCCAGAGCGTCTTCGGTGGAATAGGGCTTTACAGCCAGCCAGAAGTCTGCCAGCGCCTGCAGCGACTTGACATCATGAATATCCAATTCGCCATCGGCAACCGCCTGGAATTCCACATAACTGTTGCCATCAAAAGCGCTGATCAAGCGTTCCGCCATTTGCGCCGCATTGTTGCCCAGCGGCAGCGCGAAGGCATCGTAACCAGCTTCCTTCAGCTTGGCGCATACATCGATGAGCGCATCCATAGTAGTGGGAATTTCGAGACCCAATTCATCAAATATCTCGGTATTGTAATGGATGCCGTACAGACTCAGCGTATAGGGCAACGAAATCTGAGAGCCATTGTACTCCGCCAAATCCAGCATAGACTGCTACACATTCTGCAAAAACGCTTCATCGGTCATATCTACGATATAGCCCTCGTCCAACAGACGGCGATAGGTCATCTCTGCGGGATACAGACTCATGGTATCAGGCACTTCATTGCTGGATATGCGAGTGAGCAGCACGGTTTCACCATCCGCCGCATAAGTCAAATCCACGTGAATTCCCGGGTTCTCGGCTTCAAAGTCTGCAATGATCTCCTTAAATACGTCCTGCACTTCTTCCTTGACACAGAAGAATTCGATATTGACCGTGTCTTCCGCAGAAGCAACAATCAGCATCGACATCGCGATCATGAGTGAAAGCACCAGTGTCAGAATCCTCTTCATAATAATATCCCTCCATTATTTTAACAGGCAATGCCTGTCAGATGCTCCATGCCGTCGCG
>JAFUAR010000030.1 GCA_017460585.1 Clostridia bacterium | reverse complement strand
TCAGCCTGAGCCAGCGCGCGTTTTCGCAATATAGCTCATCGCACAGGTCGATGGACTGCATGAGCATATCCAATTCGTGGTAACCGTCCGCCCGAACGCCGGTAACGCTCAGGCTCCAGTTGATCTTGGCATATGCGCGAATGGCGATGGACATAGATAAACCTCCCGTTAAAACAGATGAATCAATCGTCCTGATAGCGCTCTTCATCCTCCGGCTCTTCCGGCGCGTCCTCAACCGGTTGGAAGGGCTCGAACGTTTGAGGCGTTTCTTCCTCTTTTGGCGCTTCGAAGGGCTTACCGCACACCGCGCAGCAAGTCGCGCCGTCTTCGCGCGCCGCGCCGCACTCTAGACAATATTCCACCGAATCGCGCGTTTCCAAATATGCCTGCGCGGCTTCATCCTGCAGGGGCTTGCCACAGCTGGAGCAATAGCGCGCATGCTCCTCCTGAATCGAACCGCAGAAGGGGCATTTCCTGCGCGCCGCTTCGCTGGCGCTGTCCGCAGAAAGGCGACTGAGCTTTTCCAGCGCTTCGCGCACGGCGGTCACCGCGTCCTCGGGCACGGATTCGCGCTTGCCCGTCATCTTCTCATAGCATACCCTTCCCAAACGCGCATAGGCGACATCCAGCTCCGCCTCGCCCAAGCGAAGCGCCTCCGCCATGCGATCGGAGGGAGCGTGCTCATCTCTTCCCCAACCGGTCAGATTCTTTGCCGCCTGATTGAATTTTTTGCCCAAGTCATTCAAGAAATCCACTTCTTTTTCCTCCTGATGGGGTTTGGTTCAACCCACATATCATAGCACGAAATGCCCATAAAATCAAATTCGGCGCTTGGGCGGCAAATAGCCGCCCGCCAAGGTGACGCGACGGAGCGTGGCTCGCGCGCAATTGCAAAAACACGCCGACGAAGCGCTACAAATACGATTGTTATTATATTGACGCCTTTATAAATTGATATATGTCATCTTTAAGAATATTCTTATATTAATAAAAAAGGAAAGGGGTTATCAGCATGATTACACAGTCATGGCGCCAATCGATGGCGCAGGATACCGGCATAGAGCAGCTTCGAGCCACGGGCATACGCCTTCCTTCGCGCTTTCGCGAGGAAGAATGCCCGACCATATCGCCCGCGGTGGAACACATTGCGCTGTATGTGAAGGATATTGACCGTATGCGTGAATTTTATATGGAGGCGTTTCGCGCCACCGCCGGCAAGCGATTTCACAGTGACCGCACGGGACTGGTGAGCGAATCGCTCACGCTGAAAAACGGATTGCGCATGAAATTGATGACGCTGCCGCACCTGTTGAAAGCAGACTACGCCAGCCGCACCGGATGGAGCCACATCGCCATGGGTGTACGCAGCGAGGAAAACGTGCGCAGCGAGACCGAACGCCTGCGCGCCATGTCCGGTTGCCGAGTGCTCGCCGAACCGCACTATACCGAGGATAATTGCTTTGAAAGCGTAATATCCGATCCGGAAGGCAACCGAATTGTACTGACTACATAGCTGCGCCCCGCGCAAAAAGCGCCCTCGTCAACAAGGGCGCATACACAGGCGTAAGTAGGCGAATCGGCAGGGCGACTGGCAACGAAGTCATAACCACCCGTTGAACGGGTGGTTTGACCAAGCCCTATAAGGGCTTATCACTAGTGGTAGCCCTCTTAAGAGGGCATCGAAGTATCTGACAACCACACTGTAATTACTGGCGGCCCCCTACTCGGGGGCTGTCATTATTTGCCTCTCTTCTCTGGCTCACCCGTAAACGGGTCAATGAGCTCTTTCATACTTATTT
>JAFUAR010000357.1 GCA_017460585.1 Clostridia bacterium | reverse complement strand
TGAAATCGCTACGCGATTTCCGGGCGCAAAACCTGCAAGGAAGCGGACACTTGGTCCGCGTCCTCGCGGCGTACACGCCGCCGCTGCGGATTGAAAGTCGGGGATTGCGATCCCCGACACCCCATGGGTGAATGGTAACTACCCGACAAACGAAATTAACTGAAAGTTGTGCAAACAGGCTTGCAATTTGAGCGTTGAAGCATTATAATAAAGTCAAAGATGGTCAAATTGGAGGCGCAATATGGCACAGCTTAGCGATTCCATAGAACAATTCATTAAGGAGCTGATGAGCGAGGAGGCGCAAATCGAGCTTCGCAGAAACGAACTCGCGCAGCATTTCGGCTGCGCCCCTTCGCAGATCAATTACGTGCTGGCAACGCGGTTTTCCGTGGACCACGGCTATATTATCGAGTCGCGGCGCGGCGGGGGCGGCTATGTGCGCATTGTGCGTATGCGGCAGGAGAGCAGCGGCAGTCTGCTGGACGCGCTGCTCAAGCGCGTGGGCAACTCCGTAAGCGAGGATACGGCCACCGCAATCATTCAGCATTTGTATGACTTAAAGCTGGTGACTCAAAACGAGGCGCAGATCATGCGCGCGGCAATATCGCGCAACGCGCTGTCGTTGCCCATTAACGCCAAGGATATATTGCGGGCGGCGGTGCTGAGCAATATGCTGGTGCAGGTATTTCGCAATCACGAGGAGGCAAAGCGCAATGATGTGTGACGAATGTGGAATTCGCGAAGCCAAATTCCACCTAACGACAATTAAGAACGATGAACGCAGCGAACGCAGGCTTTGTCCGGTTTGTATGGCGAAATATCAAAAGCAGCTGCCGGGTCTGGATTTTACCGATTTGGCGGGCATTATCAACAATATGCTCAGCAACATTCGCGGCAGCCGCGAAGAGGCGCAGGAGACGGAGGCATGGAGCGAGCTCATTTGCGAGCAGTGCGGCACAACCTACGCGGAATTTCGCAAAAGCGGCATGGTGGGCTGCGCCAATTGCTACAGCGCGTTTCGGGAACCGCTCGATTCGCTGCTGCAGCGCATTCACGGCAATACGCAGCACACGGGCAGAATTCCGGGCGCGGTGCGCAAGGGTGTTTCTCTGCGCATGAACATCGACCGGCTGCGCGAACAGCTCAACAAGGCGGTGGCGCAGGAGGAATACGAGCAGGCGGCGAAGCTGCGCGATGCGATTCGGACCCTGACCGCCCAGCTCAACAATGCCGACGCAAACGGCGATATTAAGGTTCGCCCGCATCAGCGGCTGGATTCGCAGTTTGGGGAAGGGGGCGAAAACCATGTCTGATTACGTGCAGGCGCCGGAGCAGGATGTCGTCATATCCAGCAGAGTGCGCCTTTCCAGAAATTACGATGATCTTCCGTTTTCCCCCAAGTTGACGCGCGAATACGCGGAGGAGGTCATCGACCGCACGGCGGACGCGGTGTTCAACGGCAAAAACGGCGACGCGTACACCCTTTTCCGCATGAGCGATATGGAGCAGGACGCCCGCGCCCGTTTGGTGGAGCACCACCTGATCAGCTACGATCTGCTCAAATATGTGAACCGTTCGGCGGCGATGATCTCATCGGCGGGCACCATTACCGTTATGCTGAACGAAGAGGACCACGTGCGTTTTCAGGGTATGCTGCCCGGGCTGCAGCTCGAACGCTCCGCGGATATGGCGATTCGACTGGATGATCAGGTGAGCGCGCAGTATCCCTTCGCGTTTGATAGTCAGCTGGGGTATTTAACCGCCTATCCTGCAAACGTGGGTACGGGTATGCGCTGTTCCGTGGTGATGCACCTGCCGGCATTGGCCAGCGCGGGACAGATCGGCACGGTGATGCAGGCGGTGGCAAAGCTGGGGCTTACCATTCGCGGTCTGTACGGCGACGGCAGCGAGGCGCGGGGGCACCTGTATCAGGTTTCCAACCAAGCGACGCTGGGCAGAAGCGAAGAGGACGTAGTGCATTCGCTCGCCGCGGCGGTGGAACAGATTGTGGAGCACGAGCGCACCATGCGCGAAAACGCGGAAAAGAAGGATATGCTATCCCTGCAGGATCGGCTGCTGCGTTCGTGGGGCGAACTCATGTACGCGCGGATTATGCCCATTGATGAATTTATGCGCCGCTATTCGGATATCCGCTATGCGGCGAGCATGGGCTATCTCCACGCGCCCCTGCCGGGCTTGGATGTGATTATGATGGACGTACAGCCCGGGTCGCTGGGCGTGCGCGCCGGCAAGCTGATCGGCGAGCGCGAGGCGGAAATACTGCGCGCCAAGACGCTGCGCGAGGAGCTGGGCAAACTGGTTATGGACTGATGGAACACCACCCAACTTAGACCCCTATGGAGGAATTCAATGGCAATTTACGCGCAATTTTCAGATCGGGGACAGCGTGCGCTGCGCGCCGCGCAAATGGAAGCGGCGAAGCTGGGCAGATCTTACGTGGGCACCGAGCATTTGCTGCTGGGCGTGCTGAGCGAACCCGGCGCGGCGGCGCTGGTGCTGCGCGGCATTACGCTGGACGCGGTGCGCTCCGAGATTATACAAATACTGGGTCGCGGAGAGGAAAACAACGAGGGCAAGCAAATGGTCTACACCCCGCGCACGCGCAAAGTGCTGGAGCAGAGCGTGCGCGAGGCGCGCGAGCTGAAGCAGAACTACGTATCCACCGAGCACTTGCTGCTGGCGCTCATGCGCGAGCGCGAGGGCGTGGCGGCTCATGTGCTCATTAAAATGGGCGTGGATCTGGTGAAGGCGCGCAGCGAGCTGCTGGGTATACTTTCCGGCAGCGAGGAAAGCGGCGCGTCGCGCGACGAGGCGAATACCGATACGCCCTTGCTCGATCAGTATTCCAGAGACCTGACCAAGGCGGCGCGGCATGGCGAACTCGATCCGGTAATCGGTCGGGAACAGGAAGTGGAGCGCATCATTCAAATTCTGTCCCGCAGGCGGAAGAATAACCCCGTGCTCATCGGCGAGCCCGGCGTGGGCAAATCCAGCATAGTGGAAGGGCTTGCGCAGCGCATTTGCGAAGGGCTCATACCCGAATTGCTGCGCGGCAAGCGCGTGGTATCGCTCGATTTGGCGAGTATGCTGGCGGGCGCGAAGTACCGCGGCGAATTCGAGGAGCGCCTAAAGAACGTGCTTTCCGAAATTCAAAAAACGGGAAATATTCTCCTGTTTATTGACGAGCTGCATACCATTTGCGGCGCGGGCGCGTCCGAGGGCGCGCTGGATGCCGCGAATATACTCAAGCCCCTGCTGGCGCGCGGCGAGCTGCAGTGCATCGGCGCGACTACGCTCAATGAGTACAAAAAGCGCATTGAAAAGGACGCCGCGCTGGAGCGCCGCTTTCAGCCGGTGCAGGTGGGCGAGCCGGACGAGGCGGAATCGCTGGCGATATTGCAGGGCTTGCGCGATCGTTACGAGGCGCACCACCATGTGCAGATTACCGACGAAGCGCTCAAGGCGGCGGTACACCTCTCCTCCCGCTACATTTCCGATCGCTTCCTGCCGGATAAGGCGATTGACCTAATGGACGAAGCGGCGAGCCGCGTGCGCATACAGACCTTTACCGCGCCGCCGGATATGAAGGAGCTGCAGGAAAAGCTGGAAGCGCTGAACCTGAACACTCAAAACGCCGTGGACGCGGAGGATTTCGAGCTGGCGGCGCGTTTGCGCGACGAGAAGATCGAGCTGCAGAACCAAATGAACGAGCGCCGCGAAGAGTGGGAGCGGCAGATGAACGAGCGCGTGGAATCCGTGACCGAGGAGGATATCGCCACCATCGTATCCATGTGGACGGGCGTGCCCGTGGCGCGCATGACACAGGGCGAGGCGGAACGCATGATTCATCTGGAGCAGACGCTCCATCAGCGCGTGGTTGGACAGGAGGAGGCGGTGCATTCCGTCGCCAAGGCGATCCGCAGGGCGCGCGCAGGGCTCAAGGACCCCAATCGCCCCATCGGTTCGTTTATATTTCTGGGCCCCACGGGCGTGGGCAAAACGGAGCTGTGCAAGGCGCTGGGGCAGGCACTGTTCGGCGAAGAGGACAGCGTAATTCGCATCGATATGTCCGAATATATGGAGAAGCACTCCGTATCGCGCATGATCGGTTCCCCGCCTGGCTACGTGGGCTACGACGAGGGCGGTCAGCTGACGGAGCGCGTGCGCCGCAAGCCGTACTCCATTATCCTGCTGGACGAAGTGGAGAAGGCGCATCCGGACGTATTCAATTTGCTTTTGCAAATTCTGGAGGACGGGCGCTTGACCGACGGTCAGGGCAGGGTGGTTGATTTTAAGAACACCGTCATCGTCATGACCAGCAACGCCGGCGCGCATACCATCAAGAAGCAGCGCACCATGGGTTTTGGCGGCACGGAGGATTCCGAAAAGAGCTACAACACCATGAAGGACAATATCATGGACGAGGTGCGCCAAATCTTCCGACCGGAGTTCCTGAACCGAATTGACGAAATCATTGTGTTCCACGCGCTTACGGAGGCGGAGATTGTCGAAATTGCGGGGCTCATGATGAAGGAAATCGGCAAGCGGCTGGACGAGCAGGGCATTCGCCTGCGCGTAGAGCCGGAGGTACTTTCCTATATCGCCGAACACGGCACCGACCTGCAATACGGCGCTCGCCCCTTGCGCAGGGCGATTCAGCGCATGGTGGAGGACGCGCTCAGCGAAGAACTGCTGCTCGGCAATATTCAACTGGGCGACGAAGTGCTCGCACACCTTAGAGACGAACAAATCGTCTATGAAAGCGTAGATGCGCTGCCCGAGCCCTTGGAGCCGGTGCTCGCAGAAGAATAATTGCACCCAACCGCCGCAACCGAAAGGCTGCGGCGGTAAATCTTTCTCTTGCGAAACCGGCGCGCATTTTGTATAATAGATATTGAAAATGAGCGGCAGTCGCACCGGCGGGGCATCATCGGATGATCCGGGATTTACTGCCTTGACGCCGCAATCAATGAGGAGGGGAATTCCCATGAGATTTGGCATTCATACTTTGGATGAATTCAATGTTGCGGGCAAGACGGTGCTCTGCCGTGTGGACATGAACCAGCCTGTAGACAAGGCGACCGATACGCTCAAGAGCATACAGCGCATTTCCGCCTGCGCGCCCACCGTGAAGGAGCTTTCCGATCAGGGCGCGAAGGTCGTGCTGTTGGCGCATCAGGGCAGCGATATTGAATACAAGAACTTTTATAATACCCGCCCCCACGCGAAGGTGCTGAGCGAACTGCTGGGCAAAGAGGTGCGTTGGGTGGAGGACGTGTGCGGTCCCACCGCGCGCGAAGCCATTCGCAATTTGAAGAATGGCGAAATACTGCTTTTGGACAATGTGCGCTTCTGTTCCGAGGAGCAGACGCTGTTTGAAATGAAGCTGCAATTGACCCACGAGGAGCAGGCGAAGACGCAGGTCGTGACCAAGCTCGCGCCTTTGGCGGATTTGTACGTGTGCGACGCGTTTGCCGCCGCGCACCGCGACCAGCCCACGCTCTGCGGTTTCGAGCAGGTGCTGCCATCCGCTATGGGTCGCCTGTTTGAGAAGGAATACTGCGTGGTTTCCGAGCTCATGGAAAACCCCGAGCACCCCTGCGCGTTTGTGCTGGGCGGCTCCAAAATATCCGATGCGTTTATGATGATGGAGACCGTGCTCTCCTCCGGCGCGGCGGATACCGTGCTGACCGGCGGTCTGGTGGGACAGATTCTGCTGGCGAGTCAGGGCGTACAGGTGGGCAGCGGCACACTGGGCTTCATTCACAAGTCCGGCTACGGCGAATTCATTGAAAAGGCGAAGGGCATTTACGCAAAGTATTCCGATAAGATCATGCTGCCGGTCGATTTGGCGCAGGTGGTCGATGGAGTGCGCGCGGAGGCGACCGTGGGCGCGATTCCGGAGGATTTCAACGCCATGGATATCGGCGCGGAAACCGCGAAGAAGTATCGCGAGGTCATTTTGGGCAGCAAGACCGTATTTGCCAACGGTCCCGTGGGCGTATTCGAGGAAGCTCAGAGCGAGCTGGGCACCAAGGTGTTGTTCGAATCCATGGCGGAAACCGCGGGCTATACCGTGGTGGGCGGCGGCGACAGCGTGACTGCGGCGAAGAAGTACGGCGTGACCGATAAGCTGGGCTATATCTGCACCGGCGGCGGCGCGTTAATCCGCTTCCTCACCGGCGAAGAGCTTCCCGTCGTTAAGGCGCTGCGCCATGCGGCGAATGCGTTTCCGGCGGATCAGTGAGGTGCGCGCATGAAGCTTGAATTTGGCTTTGGCACCGGCGTTCAAACCGTAGAGGTGCCCGAGAAGAACCTGATGGGCGTGCTCATGTCCAACGACGTGCCCAAAGGACTGATGAACGAGGAAGAGGTTGCGCGCGCCCTGCGCGAGCCCATCGGCACGCCGAGAATCGGCGAAATTGTTCATGCCGGCGAGAAGATCGCCATTATCACCAGCGATATCACGCGCCCTTGTCCCACCTATCGCATTCTGCCCGCGCTGCTCGATGAGCTGTACGCGGCGGGCTGCGCGAAGGAGGATATTACGCTGGTATTCGCGCTGGGCAGCCATCGCGGGCATACGCCGGAGGAGATGAAAAAGCTGGCGGGCGAGCGCGCGTACGGCGAAATACGCTGCGTGGATTCCAACCGCGACGATTGCGTGCATATCGGCGTGACCGATTGCGGCACGCCAGTGGATATTACCCGCGTGGTGGCGGAGGCGGACCGCAGAATCTGTCTGGGCAATATTGAGTACCATTATTTCGCGGGCTATTCCGGCGGCGCGAAGGCGATTATGCCGGGCGTTTCCACCCGCGCGGCAATTCAGTCCAACCACAGCATGATGGTGCGCGACGAGGCGCACGCCGGCAATCTGGATGGCAACCCCCTGCGGCAGGATTTGGAGCAGGCGGCGGCCATGGTGGGCGTGGACTTTATCGTAAACGTGGTGCTGGATGAACACAAGCAGATTGTGAAGGCGGTTGCGGGCGATCTGGTCAAGGCGCATCGGGAGGGCTGCAGGTTCTTGGATCAAATGTATTTGAAGGAGCTCGACGCGCGCGCGGATATCGTGCTGGTATCGCAGGGCGGCGCGCCGAAGGACCTGAACCTGTACCAAACGCAGAAGGCGCTGGATAACGCCAAGCACGCCGTGAAGCCCGGCGGAACCATTATTCTCATCGGCTCCTGCAAGGAGGGGCTGGGGGAAAAGGTATTCGAGCAGTGGATGCTTTCCGCGCCCACCGCGCACAGCATGATCGACCGCATTGGTCGTGAATTTCAGCTGGGCGGGCACAAGGCGGCGGCAATCGCCATGGTGCTGGAAAACGCCGAAATTTATTTGGTGAGCGAGCTGGAGGACAGCTTTGTGGAGCAGATCTTCCTGAAACCCGCGCACAGCGCGCAGGAAGCGCTGAACAAGGCGTTTGAACGCTTGGGCGCCGACGCTACGGTGCTGGCGATGCCCTACGGCGGCTCTACGCTGCCCAAGGTGGTTTCAAAATAAAATACAATAATGGGGGAGAGGGGAGAATGCCTTCTCCCCCGTATGGGTTTTTATGGCGCAAAGATTATATAAAATACTCATGAGCGGCTGGACGCTGCTTTTGGCGGCGGCGCTGTTTTGGGCGCTTGAGCGCGTGGGTCTTCCCATCACCTACGCGCTGGCGGGGGAGGCGCTGTGGTCCATTCGCTGGGCGTGGGGCGGGTGGATTGCGCTGGTTGCGCTGGGCGCGTTTCTTCCGCGCACGGAGGCGGAAGGCGATCGGTCGAGCTATCCCGATCAGCGTGCGGTCGCCCGAATGGCGCACATCCGCGTTTGGCGTTTGGCGCTATTGGCGCTGGGCGCGGTCTTGACCCTGTGGGGCGTATGGAACGGCGGTATGCGCGACGTACTGGTCAAGGCGATCAATATCTGCACGGAGTGTATCGGTCTTGGATAGGTCGATTTCGCGGTATTTGCCCACCCGCCGCAGGCTCATACAGCTCTATGCCGCCCTTTTGTACAATGCGCACGCCCGCGGCTGGATTCAGGGGGGCATCTATACCGGCGGGCTGAAGCAGCTCTGCGTGCCGGGGCTCAATTGCTATTCCTGTCCCGCCGCCATTGGCGCCTGTCCGCTGGGCGCCCTGCAAAACGCGCTGGCGAGCAGCTCCGTGCGCGCGCCGTCGTTCGCCTTGGGTATTCTTCTGCTCATGGGGCTCACGCTGGGTCGAACGGTATGCGGCTTTCTATGCCCCGCGGGGCTCATTCAGGAGCTATTGTACAAGGTGCGCACGCCCAAAGTGCGCAAAAGCCGCTTAACGCGGGTTTTGTCGCTGCTCAAATACGCGGTTTTACTGGTATTCGTGGTGGGTATACCGCTCTATTATGCGGCGCAGCGGCTGCCGCTTCCGGCGTTTTGCAAGTATATTTGCCCCATCGGCACGTTGGAGGGCGCCGTAGGTCTATTGGCCAATCCCAACAACGCGGGGCAGTTTTCCATGCTGGGGTTCATATTCCAGTGGAAGGTGGGGCTGCTCATATTGTTCCTTGCGGGAAGCGTGTTTCTGTTTCGCCCGTTCTGCCGGTTCATCTGCCCGCTGGGGGCAATTTACAGCCTTTTTAGCCGCGTGGCGCTGCTGGGCGTGGAGGTGCAGCCCCAGAAGTGCGTGAACTGCGGCAAATGCGTTCGCTGCTGCAAGATGGACGTATGCCGCGTGGGCGATCGGGAATGCATACAGTGCGGCGAATGCGCCAAGCATTGCCCCACCGGCGCAATCGTGCGCAGAGCGCGCATTCCCGTGCGCAAGCCGGTGGGTGTAGCGCTGGCGGCAATTGTGCTGGCGGCGGCGCTGGTTGCGGTGAACGCGCCGAAGGCATCGTCTTCCGTGAGCAATGTGGAGGCGGTGCAGGTGGGCGGCGAGGTAGGCGATTTGTGTCCGGATTTTACCGTGCCGCTTTATTCGGGCGGAGAATTTTCGTCTTCGCAGGCGCGGGGCAAGGTGCTGGTCGTTAACTTCTGGGCGACTTGGTGCACTCCCTGCATACGCGAACTGCCGCTGTTCAATCAGGCGATGCGTACGTATCCGGAGGAGATCGAGGTGGTCGCCGTGCATTCCTCGCTGGTGACGGAGGATGTGCCCGCGTGGATTGCGCAAAGCGGCGTGAACCTGCCCTACGCGCTGGATGAAGGCGGCGTCATCGAGTTGTTCGGCGGCGGGACCATGCTGCCCATGACGGTGATTGTGGATGCGGACGGAGTCATTACCTATAACGCGATCGGCTCCGCCACTTGGGATTTGCTCAACGAAGAAATACAAAAGGCGATGAACGCATCATCGCGGAACGGAGGATGAGAGCCATGGTGTATTATGTGGATATTCAGGCGAAAGCCGGCGGGGACGGCAGCGCGCAAGCGCCGTTTCAGCGCATTCAGCAGGCGGCGGATCGCGCCATGCCCGGGGACGAGGTACTGGTCGCCCCGGGGATATACCGCGAATGGGTGAATCCGCGCAACGCGGGTACGCAGGCGCAACGCATCACCTATCGCTCCACGCAGCCGCTCAAGGCAGTCATTACGGGCGCGGAGCGGTTGAGCGATTGGACGCCCATTGAAGGCGGCGCGTGGAAGGCGGTGGTGCCCAACCGCGTATTCACGGGGCGCAACCCATTCACTACGCTGGTTTCGGGCGACTGGTTTGTCGCCAGCTTCATTGCGCATACGGGCGATGTATTCCTGAACGGAAGGTCGCTCTACGAGGTCACCAGCTTGGACGGCGTGCTCCGCCCACAGGCTTCGCCCATATCGTGGGAGCCGGAATATTCGCTTTATACGTGGTACGCCGAGCAGGATGAAGCGGCGGACGCGACGGTGATTTACGCCAACTTCCAAAATAAGGATCCGCGCGTTGAAAATGTGGAAATCAGCGTGCGCGAGGCGTGCTTTTATCCCGAGGAGGAGGGCGTTGGCTATATTACGCTTTCCGGCTTTACCGTATGCAAGGCGGCGACGCAGTGGGCGCCTCCCACGGCGTATCAGGAGGGCATGATCGGACCGCATTGGTCGAAGGGCTGGATTATTGAGGATTGCGATATTAGCGAATCCAAATGCAGCGGCATATGGCTGGGCAAATATAAGCAGCCCAATAACGACAATAAGTGGCTCCACTGGAAGTATAAGGACGGCACGCAGACCGAGCGCGATTGCATCTGTCAGGCGGTGCGCGAGGGTTGGGACAAGGAGCACGTGGGCAGCCACATTGTGCGCCGCTGCCACATACACGATTGCGGGCAGACCGGCATTGTGGGGCATTTGGGCGGCGTGTTCTCGCTCATTGAGCACAATCATATTCACCATATCAACGTCAAGCAGAACCTCGCCGGCGCGGAAATCGGCGGCATTAAGATGCACGCCGCCATCGACGTGATTTTCCGCCACAACCATATTCACCATTGCACCCGCGGTCTGTGGCTGGATTGGCAGGCGCAGGGCACGCGCGTAACGCAGAATCTGTTCCACGATAATATGCTGCCCTACGAGTTTTTGATGAAGCCTGAGGCGATGGGCTGCCGCGGCGAGGATATCTTCGTGGAGGTTTCGCATGGACCTACGCTCATAGACAACAACATACTCCTTTCGCTGAGCGGGCTCAAGGTCGCCACACAGGGCGTGGCGGTGGTGCACAACCTGATTGCGGGTTCGCTCACGGCGGTGGGACTGGGCGTGGATAACGGCTCTGTAATCCTGCCCTCCCCGCGCTATACGCCCTATCACGTGCCGCACGGCACCGCCATCAACGGCTTTATGAGCATTTTGCACGGCGATATGCGCTTTTACAATAATATCTTCGCCCAGCAGAAGGTGCACCCCTTCCTGCTGGATTGGATGAAAGAGAAGGGCATTTCCCAGTGGGACGACAGCAATATGATCGTAGGAACCCAGCGCTACGACGGCTACCCCACATTCGAGGAGTGGAAAACCCAGTTCGAGGGCTACTGCGGCATGGGCTCTGAACCCAGCGACCGCTATTACAAGCCTCTGCCGGTCTGGTCGCAGGATAACGCCTATTTTGGCGGCGCCATTCCATGGGAGAAGGATATCAACGCGCGCGTGGAGAAGACGCCCCTGACCCTCCAATTGGAGGAAAAGGACGGGGTGTGGACGTTGAAAACCAACCTCTCCGCCTTCCGGAACGCGCTGTACGCCTCGCCGGTCAGCAGCGTTACGCTCGCGCCCGCGTTTGAGCCAGAACAGCGTTATG
>JAFUAR010000356.1 GCA_017460585.1 Clostridia bacterium | reverse complement strand
GACCCGGTGATCGTGGTTTGGCCATATGAGTTACTTACGCAGGGTGAGAGCAGACGGATCTATACCTCCTGCTCCCGCGCGCTGAATCGGCTTGCGCTGCTCGCTGATGAACGTTTGCTCTCCGAGCTGGAGATCGTTCCATGAATGCACGAGTAATGATAAGTGGCGGGGGAGCGGCGGGACTCTGCGCGGCGTGCGCGCTGGCAAAGCGCGGTTTTGAACCGCTAGTGCTTGAAGGGCAGGCAAGGGTGGGTAAAAAGCTGCTCGCCACGGGCAACGGTCGCTGCAATCTCACCAATATGGGTGCGGAAGAAACCCGCTACCATGGCGATACGAAAGCGATTTCCGTTGTATTTCAGCGCTATCCGCCCCAGAAGGTGCGAGCGTTTTTCCGCTCATTGGGGCTTGAAACCGTGGAAGAGACGGAAGGCAGAGTCTATCCTATGAGTCGGCAGGCGGCTTCCGTGCTCGATGCGCTGCGGTTGACGATTCCGGCGTATGGTGGTACAATTCAAACGGAAGCGCCTGTTGCGACATTGCGCCGAAACGAGCGCGGTCGTTTTGAGGCGCAGGACGAGTCTGGCGCGATTTATACGGCGCGTCGCGTGCTGGTTGCGACAGGAGGACTTGCCGCGCCGAAGCTTGGAGGAAACGGAAGCGGCGTTCGCCTGTTTCAAGCGTTGGGGCATACGTCCAGCGCCAGTTTTTCCACTATTGTGCCCTTGAAAACGGATTCTACGCTGGTGCGCGCGCTCAAAGGGCAACGCGTGCATTGTACGATTGCGATGGAGGCGAATCAACGCACATTGCGCGAGGAAAATGGGGAAGTGTTGTTTGGCGACGGCTCCCTTTCCGGCATTGCGGCAATGCAGCTGGCGAGAAACGCGCAGGAGGTTTTGCGAAAGGGCGGACAACCTGTGGCGATACTCCGCTTGGTGAATGGATCGACGAAGGAGTGGATCGACGAGCTAAAGCGGCGCAAGGATCGTTGTCCTTTTTACCCTATGGAGGATTTCCTCAGCGGAATCTGTCCCAAGCGCGTGGGAATGGAAATTGTCAAAGCGGCGAAGATCGCACTTGCAAAACGGGCGGATGCGCTTACGCAGGATGAAATTGCGCGTTTGGCGGAGCATCTTTGCGCATGGCGATTTCCCATTACCGGAGTACAGGGCTTTGAACACGCGCAGGCGACCTCGGGCGGCGTGCGCCTGAACGAATTCGATTGGAACACCATGCAGTCTAAATATGTGAACGGACTGTTCGCCGCGGGCGAGGTGTTGAATGTGGATGGAGATTGCGGCGGGTATAACCTGCAATGGGCGTGGGCTTCCGCGCTGACGGCGGCGGATGGTATCGCGCAGAGCTTACAGAAAGAACGATAATGGAGGATGAGAATAATGTTGGAATTCCGCTATGATACGCAGCTGTTGATCGAGAACTGTTCCATAGATGAAGACGAGCTCTTTGAGCTGATTCCCCAGAAGGTGGAGGGCGATAGCCTGCTCGCCGTGGGTGATGAAGAGCTGATGAAGGTACATTTCCACACCAACACCCCGTGGAAGGTTCTGGAGCTTTGCGCTTCTCTGGGCGAGATTTACGATATTATCGTGGAAGATATGGATCGCCAGTCCAGAGGTTTGAAGGGTTGATGACCATTCGAATCGCTCAGGTGCGCATGGAGCTGGATGACGCGCATATGGAGCTCAGGGCGTTGGCGCGCAAAGCGCTGCATATGCCCGAAAAGGATATTGAGGGCGTGCGTCTGGTGCGCAAGAGCGTAGACGCGCGCGATAAGGGCGACGTGCACTTTCGCTTGACGCTGGATGTCGATGTTCGCCGCGAACCCG
>JAFUAR010000355.1 GCA_017460585.1 Clostridia bacterium | reverse complement strand
GGATGGACGCACGGAAGCGATCATTCCGTGGGTACATGAGCGGATTGGCTTTTCCAACCTGTACCGCCGCACTGGCATACAGTTTTTGACTTTTAACACGGTATATCAGCTTTGCGCCGATCTGCGCGCCGGTCGGCTGGCGGATGCGACTGATTTTTTGATGATCCCCGAATACCTAATGTATCGCCTGTGCGGCGTGAAGGCGCACGAGTATACCAACGCGACCACCACGGGTATGGTGAGCGCAGCGACGGGAGAATACGATACCGCAATCATCGAAACGCTGGGGTTGCCCGCGCGGCTGTTTCAGCCATTGCGGCGCCCGGGCACGGTGATTGGCGAATACCGCGGCGTGAAGGTGAAGCTTTGCGCCACGCACGATACGGGAAGCGCGGTGGAAGGCATTCCCATGGATGAGGATGCGCCCTATATCTCCTCCGGCACATGGTCGCTGTTGGGGGTGAAGACCGATCGTCCTATTACAGATGAGGAGAGCGAGCGCGCCAACTGGTCGAACGAGGGCGGCGTGGGCTATAATCGCTACCAAAAGAATATTATGGGTATGTGGCTGGTGAACCGATTGCGCGACGAGCTGTGCCCCGATAAGCCGTGGAATGAAATCATCACCGAGGCGGAACGGAGCGCGTTTGAAGAAACGGTGGACGCGAACGCGCCCGAGTTCTTCGCCCCAGAGAGTATGCGCGACGCGTTCAACGCCGCCCTTTGCGAAGCGCCTCGCAGCGTGGGCGACTACTTCCGCTGCGCCTGCCGTTCTTTGGCGCTCAGCTACGCTAAGGCGCTGCGGGAGCTGGAAAAGAATACCGTAAGGCAATACGATCGGCTCTATATTGTGGGCGGCGGCGCGAAAAATGGCTTTCTCAACCGCCTGACCGAGGAGTTCAGCGGCAAGAAAGTGATTGCTTTGCCCATAGAGGCAACGGCACTCGGTAATTTGAAAATACAAATGAGTATTCAGGAGGAATGAACCATGCTTGTAGAAACCAAGGCTCGAATTGGCGTGTTCGCCATTGCGCTCGGCGCTTACCTGCCTCAATTCCCCTCGCTCGTGCCGGAATTTCAGGGGCAGTACGAGGAATTTAAGCGCCTGATTCCGGATACCGTGGAGCTTGTTGACGGCGGCATTGTGACCACCAAGGAATTGGCGATGTCGGCGGGCGATCGGTTCCGCGCCGCCGATGTGGATTTGGTTATATTGCAGCTTTTGACCTACGCGACCTCCTACAATATGCTGCCCGCCGTGCGCGATTTGGACGTGCCGGTGGTGTTGGTGAACCTGCAAAAGAAGAAAGCGCCGGATTACGCCCATACCGATACCGCCACATGGCTGGGCGAGCTGTACGCCTGCGGCGCGGTGGGGGAGATGGTTGCCGATTTGGAGCGCGCGGGCAAGCGCCACGCGGTCATTACCGGCGTGCGCGAAGGCGGGGATCCGCAGGCGGAGGCGGAAATTGCCGATTGGTGCCGCGCCGCGCAGGTACGGCGTCGCTTCCGCGATACCAATCTGGCGCAAATCGGCAGACCCTATCCGGGCATGATGGATTTGTATATTGACGAAACCAACCTCTACCACCGTATGTTCCTGTACACCAAGCAGTTCGATTGGGAAAAGCTTTGGGCGATCGCGGACGATATTGACGATGAAGCGGCGATTCATGCCAAGGCGCAGGATATACTGGATACCTTCGAAATCGAGGGCGGCGGCACCGTGGAGAAGGTATGGGAAATGGCGAGATACGTGGTGGCGTTTGAACAGTGGGTGAAGGACGAACAGATTGCCCTCGTCGCCTCGCATTACGATGGGTTTGCCCAAGGCAAGGCGGGCAAGCTCGACAGTATGCTGATTCCCGCGTTCTCCATGCTCATTAAGCAGGGGGTAGCGTGCGCCGTAGAGGGCGATATTAAGGTCGCCATGGCGATGAGCATATTGAAAACCATTTCCGGTACGGGGCAGCTTTCCGAAATGTACTCCATCGATTTTAACGAGGATATTTGCATTATCGGACACAGCGGCTCGGGAGACGCGGATATTTCCGCCGTGAAGCCCACTATGAAGATCGTAGACGTGTTCCATGGAAAGACCGGCGGCGGCTATCTCACGCAATTCTACCCCCATTTGGGACCGGTAACGTACTTGGGCATTACGCAGGATATGAACGGTCGCTTCAAATTCGTGGTGGCCGAGGGCGTGAATGAAGAGGGACCCATATTCACATTCGGCGATACCAATATGCGCACCCGCTTTACCTGCGGCGCGCGGGAATTCTGCAACCGCTGGAGCGAAGCCGGACCGACGCACCACATGGCCGCGGCCTCCGGTCGGCATATCGATACCATTTTGAAAATCGCCAAGATTTTCAACGTGCCCGTAGATATTATTACGAGATAATGAGGGAGGCGACGCCGCGTGAAGGATATTTTGACCGCGCCATTCATGGTAGAAATGATTCGCACTACGGAGAATATGTACGCCCACGGCTGGGATGAGCGCAACGGCGGCAATATCAGCCTCAGGCTGGACACCGCGGAATTGGGAGAATATCTTGATACTGGCGCGGTGCTGCGCGAGCTGCCTACGGGTTTCGCCGCGCCCGAGCTGGAGGACGCATATTTCCTTGTGACCGGTACGGGCAAGTATTTCAAGAATGTGCGATACGCGCCGGAGGTCAATCTCGGCATCGTTCGCCTGACCGAGGGCGGAGCGGTCGCGCAGCTGCTGTGGGGATTTACCGATGGCGGCGCGTTTACCAGCGAATTTCCGGCGCACATGATGAGCCATGTCGCTCGCCTTTCCATCGATCCGCATAGCCGGGTAGTAATGCACTGCCATCCTGCCAATTTATTGGCGATGACCTATGTGCACACGCTCGATGAGCGAGAATTCACCCGCACGCTTTGGCAAATGTGCACCGAGTGCATCGTGGTATTTCCGGATGGCGTGAACGTGCTGCCGTGGATGCTCTGCGGCACCAATGAAATTGGAGAAGCGACCGCCGAAAAGATGCGCACTTCGCGGCTCGTGGTGTGGAGCCAGCATGGCATATACGGCGCGGGGCGCGATTTGGACGAGACGTTTGGATTAATCGAGACCGCGGAAAAGGCGGCGGAGATCTACATGAAAATTGCGCATCTGCCGCGCGTAAACACCATTACCGACGCGCAGCTGCACCTGCTGGAAAAGCGCTTCGGCGTTCAAGCGAGAGCGGGATACTTAGATTAAGGAACTACTGATTTTATTGACGATATACCGAAGGGATGGCGGCGGCGTTCGGACCTTCAGAAAAAACGATGGGCTTCCCGTGCACGTTGGTTGGCGCGGGAAGTCCATTGTTTAGTCGGTATAGCGAAGCGCGATGGGAGGGTGCGCGCTGGATATTTCGTCAATTCGTATATCGTTGCCGTTTATGGTGGCGGCGATGCCGGAAAAAACGGCGGGTTCATCGGTCCCTCTGCGCGGGAAGACCGGTCTGGATCCGATAATGATCGGGAAGTTGGCGTTATAGCGCGCGCGCTTCGAGCCGCGCTCGATCACTTCAATGGTGTGCGTATGTCCGCAAAGCATAATATCGAGCTTCATGCAATTGAGCAGCTTTGTCCATTCGGAAAACAACTCGCGCTCAATATCAAATTTTGGCTCCTCGTCCGCCATAGTCTCCGTGCAAAATGGAATATGGCAAAGGGCGATTCGCGTGGTTACATCGGGCGCGTCGTATTCGCGGTCGGCATTTTCAATGACGGATTGGATGTAGGCGGTCTCTTTCAAGCGCATATTGTGGCAATCGACCATGCCGCCATATTCTATATCCGTATCGTCTTTATCTTCGCCGCAGTCCAACACAATGCCCCAAATACCGCCCAGCCGAAAGGTGAAAAACGTGTCGCCTCGCCGCGTGCCAATGTAATCGGTCAGCTCTGTCGCCAATCTGCCGCGGTAATCGTGGTTGCCACGGGCGAATACGATCGGCAGCGAACCGTGCGTGAGTTGGCTCGCAATATCCAATATCGCGTGTAAGTCTTCCATGCGCTTGCTCTCCGCCGGTATATCGCCATTGAGCAAAAGGAGATTGAACGTGCCCGCGGATTGCGAGGCGCGCACGGGCGCTTCGATCATGGAGTGAGTATCCGCCAACATGACGGCGCGTATGGCGCCCGTTGCGGGCAGCGGGTGAAAGGAGTATTCAGCACGCTCCACTGCTCCCAATTGTGGGAAGTACGGGCGGCGCTCCGGAAGGCTCTGAAAGCACAGCGTATAACAGCCCGCGCGATCCAATACATCCATGGGGAGCGAAACGCGGTGCATGAGGCTTTCGGAACGCATGAGTCCCCCTACGCTGTCTCGAAAGATTTGCCCGCCGCATTCCACCCAAGCGATTCCGGTTTCCGTTGCGCAGCAAACAATTTGGTATTCGTGATCTACGGCGTATACGCAGGGATCAAATTTCCACATAGAATTCTTCCTTCCCCTGAACACAGCTTAATTGTGCATTTACTCTTTAATGGCGCCCACCATAACGCCCTTAACGAAGTATTTTTGCAGGAACGGGTAAACGACCAATACGGGAATTGTAGCGACTACGATAATGCAGTATTTTACAATTTCCTTCACCAAATATCGCGTCGCGCTGGATCCCGTTTGCGATTGGAGGAAGCCCTCGTTGCCGGTATCCAAAATCAACAATTCACGCAAAAACAGCTGGAGCGTATACAGGTCGCGGCGCTTTTGCAGAAAGATCATGGCGTTGTACCAAGCGCCCCACCAGCCGACCGCGTTAAACAATGTAATGGTGGCCAAGGCCGCGCCGGAAAGCGGAAGTATAATGCGGAACAGAATAACGCCGTCTCCCGCGCCGTCAATGGTGGCGGATTCAATCAGCGCGCGGGGAATGCTGTTGAAGCTGGTGCGGAGCACGATCATATGGTATACGCTGACCAAGCCCGGGAACAGCACTGCCCAAATCGTATTGTTGAGTCCGAGCGCGTTGACGCACAGGTAGGTGGGAATCATGCCGCCGTTAAAGTACATGGTAAATACTATGATGAACATGACCGGCTTTTTCAAAATAAAATCATGATGAGACAGTATAAACGCGCCCATAATCGTAAGCGCCATGGCCATGCTGGTGCCCAACACCACGTACATGAGCGTATTTCGGTAGCCCATCCATATATTGCTCATTTTGAACACCATGCGGTAGCCTTCCAAAGAGAAGCCCGCGGGGCGCACGAGCAAACCGCGCACATTGGCAAACTGCAGCGGGTCGCTGAACGAACAGAATACGACGTAGAGAATGGGATAAAGCGTTATTACGGCGAGCAAAACCATGAGCAAAGTGTTGCAGCGAAAGAATACTTTCTCTCCGCGCGAATAGCCTACGCTTCCAGTCGTTTGATTTTTACGCCTATGCTCGCCTCCTTACCAAAGACCGCTGCCCGAAATGCTGTTGCTGACCTTGTTGGCCACGGTGAGCAGCACCAGATTGACCAGCGAGTTAAAGAAGTTGACCGCTGCGGAGTAGCTGTAGTCGTTTTCCACGAAGCCCTTTCTGTAGACGAATGTGGAAATAATATCGGATGTTTCATAGGTCGCTTCGGATTGCAGCAGGAAAGCCTTTTCCCAGCCCACGTTCATGAGCTGTCCAAGCGCCATAATCAGCATAATGACGATGGTTTCACGAATGCCCGGCAGCGTTACGTGCCACATCTGTTGTCCGCGATTTGCGCCGTCCACGGTCGCGGCCTCGTACAGCTCGGGATTGATGCCGGATATTGCGGCGATGTAGATGATGGAGTTCCAACCGAAACTCTGCCAAATGCCGGAAACGACAAATATAGATCGAAACGCCTTGGGGTCGCCAATGAGCGAACCTTGGTGCCCGAAGACGGAATTGACGAATAAGGTAATGAACCCTTCGCTGTTCGTAAACTGCGTTACCATTGCGCAAACCACCACGGTTGTAATGAAATGCGGAAGGTACGTAATGGTTTGCACCGTGCGCTTAAAGCCCTGATTGCGAATTTCATTGAGCAATATGGCGAACAGTATGGGTATGGGGAAACCGAAGAGCAGGTTGGCAAAGCTGATGATGAGCGTGTTGCGCAGCAAGCGAGAGAAGTAGTAGTTATTAAAGAAGCTTTTAAAGTTCTTTAGCCCTACAAACTTGCTCCCCATAATACCCTTGATGGGTTTGTAGTTTTGAAAGGCGATGATATTGCCGTACATCGGCCAGTAGCAAAACAATATGAAATATGCCATGAGAATCAGCAGCATGACATATACCAGAGGATGCCTGCGTATATTCGTTCCCAAGCGCTTTATGAACGGCTGCCGTTTGGTCTGGATTGGATTCATGCGACACATCCCCTTTGCAAACAAAGAAAAATCGGCGTAAAACGCGTGTGTGAAGCGCCGACCGACATTGCGGAAGGCGCGGCGTTTATAGAGCACGGAAGCATCAAATGAGTGCGGAGAGACCCCGCAGGGGCTCTCCGCACGGTTTCATTCATGCCGGTAAGGATCAGCGGTTCAGATAGCGCGCATAGGAGGATTCGTAAACCTCGGTGAGGCGATCCAGCCCGAGCTTATTCAGCTGATCCACGTAGGAATCGAATTCGGCGTCGATATCGGCGGTGCCGGTGATGAACTTAATCATCATCTCATCGCGATAGGTTTCGATATCGGTCTTCACATCGGCAATGACCTCCGCCTCGTCTACGGTGAAGGAAGCGCCGTAGGGCCACATCAGGTCGTAGCCGCACTGGTTGAGCAGCTCTACGGTCTGGGGCTGTACGCCGTAGCAGTATTTCGAGGTCATAATGTAGTTCAGATCGGAGTCGGACTCGGTTTCGAACTCGTACAGGCGGCAGCTCAGCTTTTCGTCCACGGTGGCGTTCTCATCGTATTCCACATCGGTGATCACGGGATAGCCAGCGTCGTTCAGGTTGTAGCCGATGCCTTCAATGCCGTTGGACATCATGAATTCGATTTCGTCAATGTACAGCGCATCCAAGAAGGCGACGCACTCTTCCTTCACTTCGGAAGAATCGCAGATATACTTCTGGAAGCACAGTTCGCGGTTGGTAATCATCACGCGCGGCAGCGGATCATCTGCGTTCAGTCTGGGCATCTGCGCGGCGACCAAAGACTCTTCCGGATGATTGTCTACATCCAGCACCATGTGGTAGTATGCGGTGTAATTGTAGGTGTGGTCTACCACGGAGCCGCCTTCATCGTTGGCGAGCATGGACCAAGTGTCCGCCTGAGTATCCGTGGTGAAGTCCGGATTGATCAGACCTTCGCTATACCAAGTGTGCACGTACTTGAGCATTTCCTTGTAGCCCTCGGTGGCGGGACCGTATTCAACGCCGCCGTCCTCGGTCAGGTTGAAATCGCGGGTATCCACATTGTACGCGCCGGAGAACGCGTTGCGGCTGCGCCAATAGCCGGACTTATTCAGCAGCAGAGGATACTTTACGCCCATCTCCTTGAAGGTACGCAGCATTTCGGTCCAATCGTCCAGCGTTACGGGAACTTCCAGACCCGCTTCGTCCAGCAGATCCTGACGGATCATCAAGCCCCACATACAGGTCGTGCTCTCTTCAGAGCCGGAAACCTGCGCGCCAAGACCCACGTTGCGCCCTTCATCGTCGACAGCCTGACGCGCCATATAGGGCTGCTCCATGACCTTTTCCCAGTAATTCGGCGTGGTCTCGGGGCTGACCAATTCGGTGTAATCCCAAATCAAGCCATCGTCGTAGGCCATCGCAACGCCGCCCTGATAGTGCTCCTTCACGTAATCATTCCAGATGATATCCGGGTATTCGCCGGAAGCGAGCATGGTGGAGAAGCCCTCGGTCTCGCTGCCGACCGGCGGATGCATGAATTCCAAGTTGACGTTCAACATTTCCTCGAGCTTCTGAATGATCTTCAGTTCTCCGTAGGAGGTCGCGTATTCGGCGGTATTCGAATCAAAGGGCATCCAGATTGTAATGGTGACGCCACCCAAATCCGGATATCCGTTTTCATCGGTGGGGAACAAAGTGGTTCCGGCGGATTCGGCTACGCCGCTCAATGAGCAGCCAACCAGTAACAGCAGAGAAAGCAAACAGGCAAACAGGCGTTTCATGAAATTTTTCCTCCTTATTCATTTTGTTGGCAATATCTTATAACGTTAGCAACCAAAAGTCAATATAAAAATCAAATAATTATTAAATCAAAATTTACTTTTTAAATTCGATAATTGATGCAAGGCTTGCGCTTCATGCAGCACCAGTTTATAATAGAAGAAGGGAATAGAGTCGGCGCGCGCCGAATCGCGGGGGCAAGAGCGCGGGTTCGCAGAGCGAGTGCCGGTTTGCCCTTGAAAGGATGAAAGCCTTATGAAGAATTACGCCTTAATTGACGACGCGCATACCTTTGCCTTTTCGGCGGAAAATCCCACCGGCGCTCGCGGGGGCGGCGGCAGGGGCGGAGACTGTACCAAGCTTTCGCCCACGGTGACGATTGGCGCGGGGCAAACGGTCACTTTGGTAGATACGGAGGGACCGGGCGTTATTCAGAATATGTGGTTTACCGGCTACGTAGGGCACAGCTTCATACTCAGAATATACTGGGATGGACAGGCGTATCCTTCGGTAGAAGCGCCGCTTTCCGCGTTCTTTGGCTGCGCGTATGACGAGAATTTCGTGGATCGGGACGGGCGATATCCGGTATTGAATTCGGCGGTGATGCTCGTTGCCCCGGGGCGCGGCTACAATTGCTTTTTTGAAATGCCGTTTCGGCGTTCCTGCCGCATTACCATGGAAAACCGAAGCGCGCGGGAGGAATCGCTCTACTACATCATTACCGGCTGTCACAGGAGTGTGCCCCAGAATATCGGCTATTTTCACGCGACCTATCGGCAGGAGCACCCCGTGCAGAAGGGACGCAGCTATACTGTGGTGGACGGTATACGCGGCAAGGGACAGTTTCTGGGCGTTACGCTTGCGGCGGGTATGAACGGCAACAATACCTGCTGGGTGGAGGGCGAAGCGCGAATGTATATTGATGTTGATCGCTATCCCTCTATTCACTATACCGGTACTGAGGATTACTTTACTGGCTCGTATGGCTTTGGGAACGACGTTCACATTCACCGCTACCAGACCTTTAGCGGGCATTACAGCGGTTTGTATGCCATTTTGGGCGATCACGACGCCTTTTACAACGGGCAGCAGCGCTTTTTGCTGTATCGCTTTCATGTGCCCGATCCCATACATTTTGACGAGAGCTTCCGCATGACGCTGGATAATATGGGCTGGACCGGTCCGCAGTACGACGATTATACCAGCGTGGCGTATTGGTATCAGACACTGCCATCCGCGCCGCTTCGCCCCCTGCCCGACGACGGCGAAATGTGCATGAAGTGATGGGAGGACGGGCGCACGCATACTATGCAAAGGGCGGAACGGCGGCAAATTGATACGAGAATAGGATTATGACGCGTCAGCGCATACCGAAAGAAATGGCGGAAAAGGATGCCGCGGTTTGGATGCGGATTTCTCGCTGCCCGCGGGAAGCGGCGCGCAGGAATGTAGGAATCGGTTGAGCGGGGGGCGATCCCTTCTGTTTTCCCAAATTGTTTCCGCTAGAAAATATTTTTGATGGGAGAAAACGAATGACATTGAAAGAACTGGCGATCGGCAAATCCGCCGTGATTCAAACGGTTGGCGGCGAAGGTGCGCTTCGGCAGCATTTTTTGGATATGGGCGTGATTCCGGGCGTAGAAGTGACGGTGACGAAGCTTGCGCCCATGGGCGATCCGATGGAGCTGCGCATTCACGATTATGAGCTTACCCTAAGGCTGGCAGACGCCCAGAAGATTGAGGTTGCGCCGGTGGAAGCCAAGCGGAAAGAAGCGCGGCAGGAGCGAATGCGCGGGCGCGAGGCGCATCCCGGTTTGGGCGAGGAAGGGAAATTTCACCCCAAGGGCAGCGGCAACCCTCTGCCGCAGGGTACGAAGCTGACCTTCGCGCTGGTGGGCAACCAGAACAGCGGCAAGACTACGCTGTTCAACCAGCTGACGGGCGCGAACCAGCATGTGGGCAATTTTCCGGGCGTTACCGTGGACCGCAAGGATGGCGCGATTCGCGGGCAGGCGAATACCTCCATTACCGATTTGCCGGGCATTTATTCCATGTCGCCCTATTCCAGCGAGGAGCTTGTGAGCCGCAACTTCGTGCTGAACGACAAGCCGAAGGCGATCATCAACATTGTAGACGCGACCAACATGGAACGCAACCTGTACCTGACCGTGCAGCTTTTGGAAATGGGAGTGCCCACGGTAGTTGCGCTCAATATGATGGACGAAATGACCGGCAACGGCGGAACGGTAGATGTAAACGCCATGGAGGAGCTGCTGGGCGTGCCCGTGGTTCCGATATCGGCGACGAAAAATCAGGGCGTGGACGAGCTGGTGAAGCACGCGGTGCACATCGCGAAATATCAGGAGGCGCCTAGAAGGCAGGACTTCTGCGACAGCGCGGAAAACGGGGGCGCAGTGCACCGCTGCTTGCACGCGGTTATTCACCTGATCGAGGACCATGCTCAGCGGGCAAAGCTTCCGGTGCGCTTCGCCGCCAGCAAGCTGATCGAGGGCGATCCGCTGATACTGAACCAGCTGGGGCTGGACCAGAACGAGCGGGAAACGCTGGAGCACATCGTGCTGCAAATGGAGAAGGAGCGCGGACTGGACCGCAGCGCCTCCATTGCGGATATGCGCTTTGCGTTCATTCAGAAGCTTTGCGACCGCTGCGTCACCAGACCCGCGCAGAGCAAAGAGCACCTGCGCAGCCAGAAGATCGACCGAATTCTCACCGGAAAGTACACCGCGCTGCCGGTTTTCATCGGCATTATGGCGCTGGTATTCTATTTGACATTTAACGTGATTGGGGCGTGGCTGCAGGATTTGCTGGCGACGGGCATTGAAGCGCTGGCGGAGATTGTAGACGGCGCCTTGAGCGCGGCGGGCGTGAACGAGGCGATTCACAGCCTGATTATCGACGGCATTTTTGAAGGCGTAGGCAGCGTGCTGAGCTTCCTGCCCATTATCGTGACCATGTTCTTCTTCCTGTCGCTCTTGGAAGACAGCGGCTATATTGCTCGCGTGGCGTTCTTTATGGATAAGCTGCTGCGCAGGATCGGGCTTTCCGGTCGAAGCATCGTGCCTATGCTGATTGGCTTTGGCTGCACGGTGCCCGCGGTGATGTCCACCCGCACGCTGCCCAGCGAACGCGACCGCAAAATGACCATATTGCTTACTCCGTTTATGAGCTGTACGGCAAAGCTGCCGATTTACGCGTTCTTCGTTAGCGCGTTTTTCCCAAGCAAGGGTGGACTGATTATGACGGGCTTGTACGTGCTGGGCATTGCAATGGGCATTTTGGCTGCGCTGCTTTACAAGCGCACGCTG
>JAFUAR010000354.1 GCA_017460585.1 Clostridia bacterium | reverse complement strand
CGACTGCGGCGCGAACATCAGGTTCAGCACCGTGCCGGAGTGCACGGTCAAGCAGCCCGTGCAGTCGCGGTCGGTAAAGCCGTACATGAGGAAGGCGTTGCTGCCGATAGATTCGGGGTTGAGCAGCTGCAAATCGTCCCGCTCCCTGAGCGCCTCTTCCAGCTGCGAAAGCGTTTCATATTGTGTATCCCACTGCTGCACGTACATTTGCCGCGCGCCGTCCGCGCTGCCCAGCACGTAGAGTATACCGTGCTCCAGCGCCTCGCCGTTCGCCTCAAAGCTCACCCAATCGGCGGGCACGGTCAGGGAAAAGCCATCCTCAAAATCGACGCGCACCGCCTCGTACAGCGCCTCCGCCGAGCCCGAAACGCACACCAGCGCCATGAGCAAAGCGAGCAGCGCGCAAATATGCCGTATCTTCATGAAGCATTTCTCCTTATTCATTTTCCAATATTGTAGCACCGCTGTCAACCGTTAGCGCTTGATGAACCGATTGTACTCGGAGAATATGAAACACTGGAATTCCGGACCCGCCACGCCGTCCGGCTGCTCGTAACCCATCGCCAGCTGGGTGGAGATCACCGCCGAACGCGTTCGGTCGTCAAATACGCCCACGCTACCCTCTACGTCCTCCGTGGTGAGGTAGCCCAGCGTCCACAGCTGCCACTGCAGACTGACGACCGCTTCGCCGGCGTCGCCCAGCTGCAGCGTTTCGTAGCTTTGGGTGGCGTTGAACATTTGGTACTTGCTGGCGGGCGCCGCCTTGGTGTAAATGTACTTGAGCATGGTATCGGACGCGTCGCCGGTCTGCGACACGCCGACCGCCTGCTGGAACGCCATCATCGCCCGCTGGGTTTCCTGATCGTACACGCCGTTGACCGTGCACTCGTAGCCCAAACTGTTTAGGCGCTCCTGCAGCTTGGTGACTTCGTCGCCGGTATCGTTGAGCGAAAGCGTGCGCGCGCCCTGAAGCGTGCCCAGCGCATTGTTGGCAAAGGGCGTAGGTTCGGGCGTAATCGCGGGAGTCGCGCCGCTCACGGCGGCATCATAGCTCAGCGCCGCGGAGGAATAGAGGTACGTTTGCAGCGCGCCCGTCGCCCGTCCGTCCTCCGGCAAGCCGTTGTAGTGCTCAAACAGCACAACCGCGTTGGCGGTCTCCTCGCCGTAAACACCGTTGCCCACGCCGTTGGCGTAGCCCAGCTCGATCAAGCGGTTCTGCAAGCCCAGCACCTCGTCGCCCTCGCTGCCGATCTCCAAATCGGAATAGAGCGTATGCCCCTCCTGCAGCGCCTGACCCGCCTGCGGCGCGCTCTGCGACAGAAGCAGGTTTTGCAGCGACGTATCCAGCACGCCGGTGACCGCGCGACCGCAAGTCTCCTCAAAGGCGCGCACCGCCGCCTCGGTCTCCGCGTCGAACACGCCGGTCGCCGTGCCGGTCATATAGCCCAGCTCGATCAGGCGGCTCTGCATACGCATGACCTGCGTGCCCACATTGCCGAGGCTCAGCGTGGCCAAGCCGGCGCGCGCCTGCGTGGAACCGCTTTCGGAATAGGGTATGGCGTTATCGGAATACAGCTCCTTTTGCAGGGCGATATAGGCGATGGACTGCGATTTCAGCCCATATGCCTCGCTGAACAGGCGAATGGCGTTTTCCGTTTCCTCATCGTACACGCCGGTAAGATCGCGAATGGGATAGCCCAGCTCCTTGAGCCTGTGCTGCAGGGCGTATACCGTGCTGCCCACCGCGCCGCGCTGCAGCGTGGTGTACTGCGAAACCACCGCCGAATCGTACGCCTCGCTGCCGTATACGGGCGCGTCCTGCGCAAACAGGCGCACCTGAAACGCCGGCGTGGCGATGCCCGTTTGCATTACGCCGTAGGTCTGCTCAAAGCGCTTCACCGCCGTTTCGGTCGCCGCGTCAAACACGCCGGACACGCCGCCGGTACAGTAGCCCAGCGCGCTCAAGCGCTCCTGCAGCGCGGTGACGGAAGGCTTCGTATCGCCCAAGCTGAGCGAGGTATACTGGCTCTCCTCCGCCTTGCTGTTGTTTAAGCTGCTCGTAAGCAGCGACGCGTCGTTCACCGTTACGCCGCCGTTGGGGTCAATGACCACCTGCTCCGGCACGCTCATATAGTCCGGCAGCGGCGTAGTAGTGGTATAAGGAATGGCGATGTTGACGCTGAAATCCGCGTTGGAATCGAGCAGGGATTCGTCGATTTGGGCACAGCCGGACAGGGCGACAGCCGTAGCGGACAAAAGCCCCAGCGCCAGAAATGCCTTTTTCGTATTCATCGATTCAGATCCCTCCATAGGTCACATATCCGTTGGACGCGCGTATGCCTTGAATTGTTCCCCCCGCACAAGCGGAGGTTTTAGGCGCGCAGCTCCTCGGGCACGGCGTAGATCTCGATGCCCAAATCGGAATAGACCTGTTCAAAGTTTTGACTGAAATAGTCCTCGTCGACCGCGAAATTGTTCTTTTCGTGGGAGGAGAGGTACACATAATCCACACCGTACTGTCCAAACAGCGCCTCGTTTTCACTGGGCGCTTCCAGCATACGGCGCGCGTCCGCCTGCTGCTGCGAATAATCCAGCCCGTGGAAGTACAAATAGCTGCCCGTGCCGCATACAATGTAGCGTCCCGTGAGCGCGGCGACCGCGTTATTGTGCTGCTGCCCCGTGAGGAACATGGCTTTGGGAGCGGTGTTTTCCCGAATGTACTCGGTCGCCTGCACCTCCGCCATGCCGAACAGCTCGTAGTCGGAAACCACCTCGCGGGCAATGGAGAGCCCGCCGGAAATCCACAGCGCCACGGCGGTACATACCGCAAACAGCGCCCTGCCGCGCACGCCCCGCAGCTTCTCCCAAAGCAGGCACAGGTACGCGCCGACCGCGGGCAAAATCACCATAAACGCCACGTAGAAGAGCTTGTTGTTATCGTACTCGTTCGGCTGGAACTGAATGCATTCCGCCACGGTATATATGAGCAGCGCGCCCCAGCCCAGCATGCGGTTCAAGCCGCCCTTGCGGCAGGAGAGAATGGCAGGCACCGCCAAAATGTAAACCAGTCCGACGTTCTTAATCCAAAACCAGAAGTATTCGTCAATCAAATGCCCGTCGCCCTGATTGTTCACCCAATTGAAGCGCAGGAGCAGGCTGCCGCCGCCCAGCGTTTGCGGCATGGACCACGTGAGCAGCTGCGGCGCGGCGAGCAGCACTGCGATGCAGCCGTAGAGCAAAAAGCCGCGCAGGGTACGCCCGCGCGCGATACGCGCCTCGCTCGCTTCCCGTTCGCCCAGCGGCGCGTCGCCCTCGCCCAACGGGAAGGGATGCGCCGCGGTATACAGCATTGCCGCTAGGCTAACGAGCCCCAGCGCCAAAAAGGAGTGGGTGTGAATCATGGTCATAGAGCCGCCCCACACGCCCAGCAGCGCAAAGCGCGCATAGCGCTTTTCCGCAATTGCCGTGAGCAGCAGATAGAGCGCGGGCAGCAGCGCCATCCAGCCGGTGAGCAGCGTGCGCTGCGGCACCATCATATCTACAATAACGTTGACCCAGCGCAGATTGAGCGCGGGCTGGTTGGTGGGCGTTTTGTAAAAGCCCGTAAATACCTCCCGAAGCGCGGAAGAATCGCGCATCACGCCATCGAACGTATACGAAAAGCCCAAGCCGCCGTTTACAAACATGAGCAAAAATGCTATGGCGACCGCGGCGGGCTTGCGGGTG
>JAFUAR010000353.1 GCA_017460585.1 Clostridia bacterium | reverse complement strand
GGATTTGCACCGCAAGGACGTGCGCAAGTACATCCTGTAAATCCTTTCAGCCGCCCGAATAGGGCGGCTGAATGGATTATTTCATGGTCAGGTCCGTAAAGCCCTCGCCCAGCACCTCGTGCGCCTTATTGGCGATGACGAAGGCGTCGGGATCGATGGAAAATACGATACGCCTCAATTGAATGGTCTCAAATCGGTTTACCACGCACAATAGCACCTGCTTTTGCTGCTTGGAATACATTCCGCACGCGGCAAAGGCGGTCACGCCGCGCTCCATCTCGTCCATGACCCGCTGTGCGATGCAATCCGACTGATCGGATATTATAAAGTAGGAATGCGCGCTGTTGGGACCTTCCAGCACCAGATCCACCACCAAATTCATTAAAAATGTGGTAATGAGCGCGTACATCGCCGCTTGCTGGTCGAATACGAACGCGGACGCCAATATTACAACGCCATCCACGGCGAATATCGCCACGCTCACGCGCACAAAGGGAAAAGCGCGGTGCACCAGCGAGGCGAGCATATCCGACCCGCCCGTGGTCGCGCTGCCGCGCAGCACAAGACCAAAGCCCAGCCCGCCCAGCGCGCCGCCAAAAACGGTTGCCAGCAGCATATCGTTCGTCGCTACGGGAAAGGGAATGTGGTCGATGAACAGTGAAAGACCCAGCATCGCCAATATCGAGCGCAGCCCAAAGCGCAGCCCCAGCGAGCGCATGGACAGCAGAAACAGCGGCACGTTCAGTATGATGCTCACCGTACCTACGGAAATGGGCAGAAAGTGGTTCACCAGCTGACCGATGCCCGTAAATCCTCCGGCGGCAATATCGTTCGGTATGAGGTACAAATTATACGCCGCCGCGCAGCAGAGCAGCCCCGAAACGATATACAGCGCGTTTTTCACTTCTACAGGTATCTTCTTCAGCATACTTTCACTTCCTAAATGGTTTTTTCCGGCTGCGCGTTCGCCAACGCTTCTATATTACGCGCGAAGGCGCCGGAGCTTTACTTCCCGTGATTGTCGGCGTGCTGCGCGACTCGCTTCGCTCCCTTGCACGCCGACCCGAATCATTTTCCGTTTCCCCCAATCATTCATTATATCACATTTTTGACACAAATACAAATTGCTTGAAAGCTTTGCAGCATACGCAGACAGGCCGTTTCCCGCGCGGCGAGATATACCGCGAGAGAAACAGCCTGTATTCCATATAGATTGGATTTACAAAGTCCTCAGATCGCCTTTGGCATATCGACCGCATTCAAAATGCCGAGCGCCGTCAGCACTTCCTCCACGGATTCCACGGGGAGGATTTCAAGCTGTTTTACAACCTCCTGAGCCACTTCCTTCAAATCGTCCACATTGTCTCTGGGAATAAACACCCGCTTCACGCCTGCGCGCTGGGCGGCCATCAGCTTTTCCGGCAGTCCGCCTATGGCGTGAACGTCGCCCTGCAGCGATACCTCTCCCGTCATGGCGACGTTGGGCGGCACGGGGCGATTGGTCGCCAGCGACGCGAGCGCCGTAGTCAGCGTAATGCCCGCGGAAGGACCATCTTTGGGCGTCGCGCCGTCGGGCACGTGAATGTGCAAATCGCTCTGCGAAAACGCCTGCGCCTCATCCGGCAGCATATGCTTAATCAGACTGACCGCGATTTGCGCGGACTCCTTCATAACGTCGCCCAGCTGTCCGGTAACGGTTATTTTCCCACTGCCCTTGGTCAACAGCGTTTGAATGTACAGTATGTCTCCGCCCACCGGCGTCCATGCCAGTCCGGTCACAATGCCGGGCTTGGCGCTCTCTCCCACCCGCTTATGGTGCAGCGGATTCATATCCAAATATTCCGGCAGGTCCTTCGAATCGATATTCAACACCGCGGAGGAATCCTCCACCAGCGCCACCGCCGCGCTGCGGCAGAGCTGTTCCATGCGCTTTTTCAAACCGCGCACGCCCGCCTCGCGCGTATAATCCTCTATGATGCGATCGATCGCCTCGTCGCTCACGCTCAGCGCGCCTTCGGGAATGCCGATTGCCTCAATCGCCCTAGGCAGCAGGTGCGCGCGGGCAATTTCGTGCTTCTCAATGGGCGTATAGCCCTGAAAGCGAATCACCTCCATGCGGTTCAGCAACGGCTCGGGAATCGTGTCCAGCGTGTTGGCGGTGCAGATGAACAGCACGTCGCTCAAATCGAAGGGCACATTCAGATAGTGATCTGTAAAGGAGAAATTCTGCTCCGGATCCAGCACTTCCAACAGCGCGCTGTCGGGATCGCCGTTGGAGGATTGCGAGAGCTTATCAACCTCGTCCAGCACCATGACCGGATTGGAGGCGCCGCATTTGTGAATGCCATCGATAATGCGCCCGGGCATGGCGCCGATATAGGTGCGCCTATGTCCGCGAATATCGGCTTCATCGCGCACGCCGCCCAGCGAAACGCGCACGTACTCGCGCTCCAGCGCTTTGGCAATGCTTTCCCCTATGGAGGTCTTGCCGGTACCCGGCGCGCCCACGAAGCACAGAATGGAGCCAGACTGCCTGCCCCGCAGCCGCATGACCGCGAGCTGCTGCAATATGCGCTTCTTCGCCTTATCCAGTCCGGAATGTCCGGCGTTTAGCGCGGCGCGGGCGTCCTCCAGCGAAATATTCTTCGCCTCCGCCTTCTTCCACGGCAGGCTGGTCAACAAATCCAGCCAATCGGTCAGCATACCTGCCTCGGGGCTGTTGCTGCCCTCGCCCTTCAAGCGATTCAGCACCTTGCGCCCCTCCTTCAGCGACGCTTCGTTCATGCCCGCCTTTTCCAGCTTCAATTCGAGGCGGCGCAATTCGGAGACGTTTTCCGGATGCATGGCGTCCAGTTCCTTTTGCAGATAGTCGATCTGCTTCTTAATGGCGTTTTCGCGGTACAGCTTTTCGTGGTCCTCCTGCTGCGCGGACTGGGCGGCGCTCTGAATATCCGCCATCTCCAGTCCCTCCATGAGCACGCGCTCCACCGCGGTGAACCGCGCGCTCAGGCTGTCCTCCGCCAGCAGGGCGTAGCGCTCCTGAGCGGATATGCTCAGCCATGGCGACATTGCCGCGGCGATGGTCCAAATATCGTTCCAATGCGCGGCAAAATTGCGCAGCATCCCTTCCCACTGCTTTCCCTTGGCGAAGGCGAGTATGCGGTCCTTTAACGCCGTCAATCGGCGCTCCGCGTCCATGGGGTCCAGATCGTCAATATCCACGCGGCGGGACACGGTCATACTAAAGCTGCGATCCCGCAGCATCGCCAATTCCTCTATATTGACGCGGTTCTGCACCTCGATCGCCATAAACCCGCTCCCGTCGATCTCACCAATCGTGCCAACCGCGCCGACGGGATAAAAGCTGTCGGCGTTCAGCGCGGCGCGCGGCTGATCCTCCTTCTGGAGCAGCAGCGTAACCCGCTCGCCGTCGACCGGCTCCCTTCCCGCGCGCTTCTTATATGTAGAAGTGCGAAGCCACAGCTTTGCGCCGGGCAATGTGATAAAGTGATATATGGGCAGTACAGACATATTTTAAATCCTCCATGGCGTTTCGATGTGCTTGATTAACTTTGACAAATGTCAAGTTTATAAGAGCATACAACAAACCTTGACATTTGTCAAGGGGTTTGCTATACTCAATTTATTCAAATGGGGAGTGTGTGGTCCAATATGTATTGCGGCAGCAACAAAACGGCGCTGGCATCTCAGCGACAGATCGCGGAGGCGATGATGCGGCTGATTCAGGAAAAGCCCTATGCCCAAATCACCATCAGCGAGCTGTGCAAAACCGCCGGGATCTCCCGCCAAACCTTCTACAGCCTGTTTTCCTCCCGCGAAAACGTGGTGGTCTTCACCCTGCAGGCGCAGTATTGCAACGCGCCGGAACCGCCCCAGCTGGAGCGCGAGGCGGACGGAAACGGCGTTATGCGCCAGCTCTGCCGCGGTTACAGCGAATATATACTGCAAAACCGCAACCTGCTCAGGCTGCTGGTGGAAAACCATATCGACCACCTGCTGTACGACAGCCTGTACGAGGCGCTTGAAGCGTGCGGGTGCTTTTTTCGCACGGCGGATCCCTGCCTGCGCCGCTACGCCGCCAGCTATTACGCAGGAGGCATTTCCTGCGTGGCGCGCCGTTACGCGCAGGAGGGCTGCGCCACCACCGCCCACGAATTGGAAGAACTGCTCATGACCCTGTTCACGGGAAAGCTGTTCTATTAATCGCTCTTTCATGGAATGCGCGCAGATCGGGCAAACCGCCGCGATCGGTGCGCCAAGCGCGCTCCGAAAAAATAATGCTCTGTTCGCTGACAAACGTTTCCCGATATGTTATAATTGATTTGTAAAATGAATGCGTTGAGCGCCGAATCCGCAAGGCGGGTTGAACGGCGTTTCTACGAGCATTCACGGGGGAAACGTTGCTTCCACCTAGGCGCTTCGCAAACGCGCGCGTTTACAGATTTCGCCCCTTTAACCAGAGGTCACGCGAAAGCTTGAGCGTTGAGAAAAGGCGGTACTTACGCGCCCACACGTACATCAACGGTTCCCTTAGATCCATTTCCCAATTCGGCAGCGCGATTCAGGCGCGCTTCAACCGGTTCGACACGCTTTACGGAGGCATATTATGGCGGATAAAAAGGCGGATAAAAAGCCGACGGCGACCCAGAAATTTGGCGATGAGCGCCGCACGGCGCTCGAAGTGGCGCTGGGCAAAATAGAGAAGGACTTTGGCAAGGGTTCGGTCATGCGTTTGGGCGACGCGGCGAACCACCTACAGGTCGATGTAATTCCCACGGGCTGTCTGCACCTCGATTTGGCGCTCGGCGTGGGCGGTCTGCCCAAGGGGCGCATTGTGGAAATCTACGGACCGGAATCCTCCGGTAAGACCACCTTCGCGCTGCACTGCATTGCCGAAGCGCAGAAGCAGGGCGGCACGGCGGCGTTCATCGACGCGGAACACGCGCTCGATCCCGTATACGCGCAGAAGCTCGGCGTAGATATTAACGAGCTGTACGTCGCCCAGCCGGATAACGGCGAACAGGCGCTCGATATCTGCGAGGCGCTGGTGCGCTCCGGTGCGATCGACATTGTTGTAATCGACTCCGTGGCGGCGCTGGTGCCGAAGGCGGAAATTGAAGGCGATATGGGCGACAGCCACGTCGGTCTGCAGGCCCGCCTTATGAGTCAGGCGCTGCGCAAGCTGGCGGGCGTGGTCGCCAAAACGAACGCCATCGCCATATTCATCAACCAGCTCCGCGAGAAGGTGGGCGTAATCTACGGAAACCCCGAAACCACCACCGGCGGCAAGGCGCTCAAGTTCTACGCTTCCGTGCGCCTCGATATCCGCAAGGGCGAGCCCATTAAGAACGGCACGGAAATCATCGGCAACCGCACCAAGATCAAAATTGTGAAAAACAAGGTCGCTCCGCCCTTCCGCAGCTGCGTGGTGGATATTCTCTACGGCGAGGGCATTTCCCGCGAAGGCGAGCTGCTCGATTTGGCGGTGGAACAGGAGCTGATTAAAAAATCCGGCGCATTCTACTCCTACGAAGGCGAGCGCATCGGTCAGGGCAGAGACAACGCCCGCAAATTCCTCAAGGAAAATCCCGAAATATTCGATTCTCTCGAACAGCGCCTGCGTTCGGAGCTGCTCGCCAATCCCAACGAGATTCCCATCGCCTCGGAGTCCGATGCGGAATCCGACGAGGATGATTTGGACGATCTCGACGATTTCGAGCTTTAAGGAAACGATTGTATGACCGGACACGCTGAACTGCAATGCACGCTTCATCCGCTCGATTCGCTCAAGCCCCTTCGCTTTGTGGTGGTGTGCTCGTTCCTTGAAGGGCGCTTTCTGCTGAGCTATCACCGCAAACACCGCGCATGGGAAACGCAGGGCGGACACATCGAGTTTGGCGAAACGCCCGAAGAAGCCGCGCGGCGCGAGCTGTTCGAGGAAAGCGGCGCGACAGGCGCGAAGCTCGTTCCCGTATGCGATTATTATGGCTGGGATTCGGCGGGTTCGTCGAACGGACGGCTATACGCCGCTATCATTGATGAAATGCCGCAATTGCCGCACAGCGAAATGAGCGAGGTAAAGGCGTTTGAGGCGCTGCCGGAAAACCTCACCTATCCGTTGGTCACGCCCGTGCTGTTCGAAGCGTCCAAGCGAAAGCTTGCCGAGCTTGAATGATTGCAATGGGAGCAAATACCGGCATATGCGCATATTCGATCGGAGGGTGCGATATGAGGCTGATTGAACCGACCATGGCTTATGACGCGCAGATTCAGGACTTTCGACAGGAATATCTGGCATACGGCGGTTCCATGGACGGAAGCTCATCCTTGAGAAAATACGACCGCACGCAGGATTGGCTCGATCAGCTCGAGCCCCTTACATCGCAGTACATATATGTTCGCGAAGCGGACGACAAGGTGGTCGGCATTATTCAAATTCGGCATCGCTTCAATGCGTTTTTGGAAAAGTACGCCGGACACATCGGCTACTGCGTGCGCCCCAGCGAACGTCGAAAGGGCTATGCGAGCCAAATGCTCGCGCTTGTGCTGCCGGAATGCGCGCGATTGGGCATTAATGACGTACTGGTTTGCTGCTATGCGGATAACGAGGCGAGCCGCAGAACCATAGTGCGCAATGGGGGAATATACGAATCGACGGTACAGGAGCCCTCCAGCCAAAGCTGGATCGAGCGGTATTGGATTCACCTGCCCCAATGATATTAGGCGAGCAAAAGAGAATAATCGGCAAAAAACGGCGAATGCCTGCAAAGGCTTCGCCGTTTTTGAATTGGAAGATCCGATCTCGCTTACGTTATATCACCCTTTTGTTCATCCACTGACCGCCCCTAAAGCGAATGACATCCAGCACCGCTTTGAGGCACCAATCCAGCACCATTGCCCACGCGATGCCCACTATGCCCATATGGAGCCACAGCCCCAGCGCGAAGGACAGCAGCGTGCGGAATACCACCGTACACACTATGGACGACCACATACTGAACTGCACGTCGCCCGCGGCGCGCAAACCGGAGGACAGCGGCATAGCGAACGGCTGCACGAGTCCGGCAAATACATTGTGAATAATCACGATTACCCAAATGTAATGCCTCGTTTCGGCGGTAATGGAATACAGCGGCAGGATCAACGGTACCAGCAGCAGCAATGCAGCGTTCCACACCGCCGAGAGCAGTAGCGTAAGCCGCGTAAGCTTACGCATATACCACGCCGCGGCCTGCGTATCATTCGCGCCCATGCACTGCCCGATTACGGTAATGAACACCGGTCCCATAGAGGACGACATACACGCCCCCAGCGACCATAGCGTCTGCCCAATGCCATTCGCGGCGATCTGCGAGGTGCCGAAGGTCGCGATCAGCGAGCCCAGCACCACCTTGGCCAGCTGAAACAGCACGCCCTCCGTGGCGTTCGGCACGGCGATGCGCAGAATCCGCAGCGCCATTTCGCGATGGAGGCGCAGCGCCTGCGAAACGCGAATATACACCTGCAGTTTATCGTTCAGACACAGCGCCACCATGCAAACGGCGGCAAAGTACCAAGAAATGGTCGTGGGCCAAGCCACGCCCGCCGCGCCCGCGCGCAGCACGAACACGCCGATGGCGTTGCCGATGACATTGATCAGGTTCATGGCGACGGATACCACCATGGTGGTGCGGGTTTTCCCCATGGAGCGATACAGCGCGGCGCCCGCGTTGTATATGGCGTTTGCCGGAAACGACAGCGCCACAATGCGCAGGTAGATTCGGCAGGCGCTCATGACCTCCGGTTCCACGCCAAAATAGAGCGCGCGCAGCAACGCGTTTCCAAAAAGCAGCGTGAGCGCCATACAGCCAATGGACAGGATTCCAGCAATATGGAAGCCCTGTGAAGCCGCGAGATTCGCGTTCTCTCCGTCTCCGCGCCCGATATACTGCGATACCACCACCGCACAGCCCGTCGCCGCCGCGGTGAACAGGTAGATGAATATGGTATAGATCATGGTATCCAGCGACACGCCGGATACCGTCGCCTCGCCCGCATAGCTCACCATCATGGTATCGGCAATGCCCACCACCAGCTGCAGCAGCTGTTCAATGAGCAGGGGCACGATCATCGCCCGCAGCGCGCCGTTGGTGAATATTTGCCGCTTGCGAGGCAGCTCGGGCTTCGGAGTCAACAGCGCTTCCATTACTTCGACTCCTCTTCCTCGCCCCAAATTTCCTCAATTAGCGGAAAGGTGCTCCACGCCTTGGGCCACCCGCAATAAAACGCCAGCTGCGTGACGATTTCCACCGCCTCCTCTTTGCGGATGCCGTGCGCCTTGCCCAGCTCGAGATGCGCCTTGAGCTGCGGATACAGCCCCGCGGAAAACAGCGCTGCAATGGTAATCATGCTGCGATCGCGCGCGGAGAGCTGCTCCTCGCGCGCCCATACTTCTCCAAAGAGCACGTCGTCGTTCAGCGCGGCGAACTGGGGCGCGAGCTTGCCAAGCTTGTCGCGTCCCGCGGTTTGCTTTTCTGCCATCTATATCCCTCCCGAATTATTGTTATACCCATTATATCGTAAGAGCGCGGTATTGTAAACCGATGTTCCCCATCAAAAAACCGCACATCCTATTGAGCAAAGAAATAAAACGTGCTATATTGAATATACAAGGTCGCGCCTTGCATCAACCAGTCGCGATATGTGACATATCGCTATATTTCGCATTGTACGGAGAATCGCCATTTATGAAGCTCAATTACAACTTTTCGGATCCAGAGGTGCGCGCAAACGCCCGCTTCTGGCCGGTCGTTGAAGCCTGTTATTCGCGCACGTGGAACCAGTACGCCATGGACCCGCACTTTCACAACCGCGCGGAAATTATGTATGTGCTCAAGGGCTGGTGCCTAATCCATCTATTCGAATACCAAATTGATGAAAACCAGAAAGCCCGCGTCACCCGCGAATGGATGGAGCGGCTCGGCGCCGGCGATTTTATATTCCTAGAACAGGGCGTATTGCACGCGCTGGAGGTGCCCGAGACCAGCTATATGCTGAACGCCGAGCTGCGGCTGACCCCCAATGAAGGCGCTTCCATATCGCTTCGCCGGCTCGCGGAGACCTCGCCCGACCTGCGCGCGTTTTTAGATCGTCCTCCACAACCGCCGATATGGCGCGGCTCGGACGCGTCCGGCGCGCTATTGCGCACGCTCGAGCAGGTGGTCGCCGAGTTTTCCCGCCCCGCGCCCTCGGAGAGCGCCGCGCTTATGGATGTGTTCACCGCGGAGCTATTGCTGCGCATAGCGGATATCGCCAAGCACAGCCCCGAGCGAACCGCCGCCCGCAGCTACGCCGAACGCGCGGCAAACTACATCGCATTACACCTAAGCGAGGAATTCCGCGTGAGCGACATCGCGCGGGAGGTGGGCGTAGCTTCGGCAACCCTGCAGCGCGTGTTCAAGCGGGCGATGGGGGTTACGCTGGTGGATTACATCAACCGCCTGCGCGTGGAGCAGAGCAAACGCTTCATGATGTATACGGAAGACCCCATTATCGATATCGCCATCGCCTCCGGCTTCAATTCGCGCCAGCATTTCTACCGCGTATTTCAAGCCATTGAACATATGTCGCCGCAGGAATTTCGCAAAAGGCACTGCGCCAAGGATGTGCGCCAAGTGTTCATATATCAAAATACCGGCAGCCATCGCTACGATCCGGAGTGGAATCTCCTGCCGGACGACGTCGAACCCTCTGTCCCATCCTGACGGAATATGTCAGAATATGTTTCCTCGTTTTACATGGATGGTGCATATTGTTACGCACGCGCGGCAAGTCTTTGCTATAATAACCGGTGAACGGGGCGGATTTACGCGCCCCTTCCCAACGGATCTCATCCCATGTGCGTATGGGATTTAGAAAAAGGAGTGGTTTATTATGGCATTCAAGCTCACCATCATCGGCGCGGGCAGTCTCACCTTCGCGCGCACGCTGTTTTCCGACATTATGCACGTGCCGGAGCTGCGCGGCATTGAAGTGGCGTTTACCGATATCAGCCAGCAGAATCTGGACATGGTTACCCAGCTCTGCCAGCGCGATTTGGACGCGAACGGCATTCCCACCAAAATATTCGCCACCACCGACCGCCGCGAAGCGCTCAAGGGCGCGCGCTACATTGTGAACTGCGTACGCGTGGGCGGTTTGGAAGCGTTTGAGAGCGATATCGACATTCCGCTCAAGTACGGGGTGGACCAGTGCGTAGGCGATACGCTGTGCATCGGCGGCATTATGTACGGTCAGCGCGGAATCGCCGCCATATTGGATTTCTGCAAGGACATTCGCGAGGTCGCCGAGCCCAACGCGCTATTGCTGAATTACTCCAACCCCATGGCGATGATGACTTGGGCGTGCATCAAGTACGGCGGCGTGCGCACGCTGGGACTGTGCCACGGCGAGATTCACGGCGAAATGCAGATTGCCGACGTACTGGGCTTGAAGGACCGCCACGAGCTGGACGTGACCTGCGCTGGACTCAACCACCAGACTTGGTATGTTTCCGTAAAGCACAAGGGCGAGGAAATGATCGACAAGCTGCTCGAGGGCTTCGAGAAGCATGAAACCTACAAGAACACCGAGAAGGTGCGCATCGACGTAATGCGCCGCTTCGGCTACTACTCGACCGAGTCCAACGGGCACCTTTCCGAGTACGTATCGTGGTACCGCAAGCGCCCGCAGGAAATTGAGCGCTGGATCGACCTGTCCAGCTGGATCAACGGCGAAACCGGCGGTTACCTGCGCGTAACCCGCGAAAACCGCAACTGGTTCAAGACCGAGTTCCCCAAGCTCATGACCGAGCCGCCCAAGGATTACGACAAGGACGAGCGCAGCAGCGAGCACGGCAGCTACATTATTGAGGCGTTGGAAACCGGTCGCGTATACCGCGGACATTTCAACGTAATGAACCACGGCGCAATCACCAACCTGCCGGACGAGTGCGTGGTGGAAGTGCCCTGCTATGTGGACGGCAACGGAATCAGCGTGCCCAGCGTGGGCGACCTGCCGCTCGGCTGCGCGGCGGTGTGCAGCCAGTCGGCATGGGTACAGCGCCTTTCCGTGGAAGCGGCGGTTTCCGGCAACGCGGAGCTGCTCAAGCAAGCGGCGCTGATGGATCCGCTCACCGGCGCGGTGTGCAATCCGCCGGAGGTATGGCAGATGGTCGACGAAATGCTCATCGCGCAGGAAGCATGGCTGCCCCAGTACAAGGAAGCCATCGCCGCGGCGAAGGAGCGCTTCGCCAAGGGCGACCTGATTCCCACCAAGGAAGGCTACCGCGGCGCGATTCGCCTGCGGGAGAAGACCGTGGAAGAGGTCACCGCCGAGCGCAAGGAGCGCGAGGAGCGCGCCAAGAGGGAGTAAGCCTCAAATCGACATACATGGGCGGAATCTCATTTTATTGAGGTTCCGCCCATTTTACCATTTTACAAGTTATTTTCAATATGATATACTATTGATCGGAAAAACCGATTGCAAAACCGGTTACTGTTCAGCCTACGGCTTCACAGTAAGTGGACGGGGGACACTTCCCATATGCACTAACTTAATATAGATGACATCTGTAGTGGACGCTTTTTCCTGCGCTTTTCTACTTGTAGGGCTTGGCATATCTGCGAGATAACATCTTGAGGATCAACTACATTGGTCACCAACAGGAGAATGATCATTTTCATTTCTTTCCAGATACTCCTCGTTTTCACTGTCGAAGGGGGAAAAACTTGCATTGCCCATCATGGATTCTATCAGCAATGCAATCATTAGTTTTCCATTCAACCATGCGAAGATGCTTTTTTCTGATTTTTTTGGTAACTCACCATAGTCAAGAATACTTTTCAGTCTCTTGAAATAGAGCTCAACCTGCCATCTGTATCGATATAAATCCAACACTTCTTCAGCTGAAATATCATGACCAATCGACGTAACCACAACCATGTATTCATTGAAATCGTATGTTTCCGGCGCAAATTCCAACTGTTTTCTCGCTTCTTTTTGTTTCATTTTTGTGCGTGTAGAATCTATTGCATCTTTGGGCTTTCTTTTGAAGCAGATGCGAACAGGATATAGTTCCCCTGCATTTTCTCCACGTTCCTTCCTTGCGAACGCATAGAGCTCACCCTGTTCTTTCTCTTTCATATATGAAAGAAGGTCTATTTTATTGCCATCCTTGTCATATGGTTTAAAACTGTTAATGCGCATCCGCAATACAAACTGACATCCTTTTTCAATGCAATACTCTATCCCAGAAACATTCGAATATGCACGATCTGCCAGAACAAGATCGTCTTTCGACAGAGCAAAATTCCTGAGATGCTCTCCCGTTTTATTACTGGTTATGCTGTATAGGGCGGCGTGCATTTGAATAATATCTAAAGCAAAATGCAGCCGATATATCCTGCCCGACCTGCCCTTTTCGCTGACATCCGATGCATCTACTGCCAGTATTCTATACTGCTTCAAGCGCTCTGGAAGAGTATAGAGTATTACCTGACGATTCTTGTCTTGCAGAGCTGTTAGTATCCATTTAAACCATTCAGTGCAGTTGCTGAATCTCTTCATAAATGCCACGTCACTTAATTCACCCAGTCGCGCCAACTTAGATATTTCACTGATCTCGTTTAGGGAACATCCGGTTAGCAGGTGAAATAACACTAGCATCATTAAATCATTGGGATTTTTGATCCCTCTGTTCCGTATAATCGCTTTTGTTCTATAACAAGCTTCTTCATAGCCCTCCGGCATTAATCTCAATAAGCTTGCTGCTCCTATCATTTCCATCTTACTCGGTCTCTCCCTTCGCATATTATATGCTTATTATACCAGAGACTAAGTAATTTATCAATAATAAGTTAGTGCATATGGGGTCGCAACCCCCGACACCCCCATGGGTGAATCAATGTCAGTAAGTTAAGCAATTAATCGATATAGAGCCGGTTTGGTTAGGCCCAGTAGATGAAAGGGTCTAACCAAATTTTTTTGCAAAAAAATGCAAAAAGGGGTTGACAAAGGTGCCGAAATGTGCGGTCGCATTCTTTGCCCCAAAGGGCAAAGAATGCGACCCTTTAAGCGATCAGATGTGTATCCAGCACTACTGAAGCTTAAAGGAGGAACGAGAATGTCCCACACACGTATCGTACAACTCTTCTCGGAAGCTGTCAACCATGTAGCCGAAAACATCAAGCTGTATGTTCGACGTCCTGGAGCTGATTTCACCCGCAACAACAAGCTTCCAATTACAAAGCTCCTTCCATTCTTGGTATCACAAGGTTCATCATCAACCAAGAACGAACTTACTGCAGCCTACAACTTCAATGCAGATCGCCCATCAGCTTCTGCATTTTCTCAACAGAGAGCAAAACTGAAGCCCAAGGGAATGGAGGAATTATTCCATCATTTCACCACATCGTTGGATGAATTCCATCCTGCTGGCAAATACCGTTTCCTTGCTGCAGATGGTTCCACGCTTACTTTCCTGAGCAATGATCAACTCTCACCTTCAGAATACTATTCGACCCAAGGCAATTCAGCCGATGGTTGCCATAGTGCCCACGCTATTGCCATGTATGATCTGGATACCGACATCTACACCGACTGCGTCATTCAGCCTATTCGATATAAGGATGAATTTGGCGCTTTCAGGGATATGGTCGATCGGCATCCACTCCCTGCTGATGGATCTGCTCTCGTGTTCCTTGCAGACCGAGGCTTCTGCTCCTACAACAACATGGCACATGTTATTGAACGAGGACAATTTTTTCTCTTTCGCGCCAAGGATATTACATCAAAAGGCTTGCTTCATCATATCGATCTTCCAGACTCCGAAACCTTTGATATGACAATAAAGTTCGTCATTGTCAGAAGACAGTCCTCTAAATTACAGGTCCCTATTGATGGTTACCGCCGTTTCGTTGGCCAAGCCCAAAGTTTTGACTTTGTAGAATATGGCTCCTCCGATTACTATGAACTGTCTGTCCGTGTTGTCCGCTTCGAGCTTTCGCCGGGCACCTTTGAATCCTTGGTTACAAATCTTCCATCGGATGAGTTTCCCGTCGAGGCTTTAAAAGCCTTGTACCACCGAAGATGGGGTATCGAAACCTCGTTTCGCTCCTTAAAATATACCATCGGTCTTACCAAATTCCACGCCTCGAAAGCGGATTTTGTTCTTCAGGAGATCTGGGCTAGATTGATAGCATATAACTTTACTGAAGCAATAACACATTTCGTCTCCATTAAGAATAAGCCAAAGAACATACATGGATACAAAGTCAATTTCTCCTTTGCTGTTCATGTTTGCCGTCAGTTTCTCCGGTCATCGCTGGCAGGAAATCCTATTGATGTTATTTCTCTCCTCTCTCGTGAGCTAATCCCCATTCGTGATGAACGGTCATACCCGCGGTTACAAACCGCTCACTTCAGAAAACCTGCCTATTTCATCTATCGCCCATCCTAACCGGTAGTAAGTGAATAATGCTTCCTACGAAATTTACCATGCTGTGTTTGCTATACCTTATTTTACCTTTCACTTGCTCCCTGATGCTTTTTCTCCTCCTTACCGCCTGGCATTCACCTCTGGTTTCGTGTTCTGATCCCCTTAACTTACTGACATTGATTCACCCATGGAGGTGTCGGGACGCAACCACTGACGTTCAATCCGCAGCGGCGGCGTGTACGCCGCCGCCGTGGCGGGAGATTCCATACCCCTCCCGCAGCGTTATTTAATTCCGTAGATCAGACCCGCGTGCCGAATCATCCACGGCGCGGTGACGAATTTCGGCACAAAGGGTTGGTTTTCGATATCGGCAATATAGTGAATTTCGCGCACAGCACCCTCGCTTTTCAGCTGGGCGATGAACTCGTTCATATCGCCGTATACGTTGCTCTGCCCGAACATATCCTGAAAGGCGAATGCGCCGCCGCGCTTTACCACGCG
>JAFUAR010000029.1 GCA_017460585.1 Clostridia bacterium | reverse complement strand
GGCAAACCAGAAGATCCGCATTAAGCTCAAGGCTTATGAGCACTCGATCATTGATCAGAGCGCGGCTCGCATTGTGGAAACCGCGAAGCGCACCGGCGCCCGCGTTTCCGGACCGATTCCGCTGCCCACCGAGAAGGAGATCGTTACGATCCTCCGCTCGCCCCACAAGCACAAGGATTCCCGCGAACAGTTCGAAATGCGCACCCATAAGCGCTTAATCGACATTCTGGAACCCACCCAGCGCACTGTGGAGTCTCTGACCAAGCTCGACCTGCCGGCGGGCGTTGAAATTGAGATCAAGCTGTAAGGGAATATACGGGCGCGAGGCGCATTCTCACGGCGCGGCGCGCACGCAACCCAAACGGCTTATCGTGCAAACTGCTGAGCGGTTTGCGTAATAACCGAAAGAGGTGTAACAATGAAAAAGGCAATTCTCGGCAAGAAGATCGGCATGACTCAGATTTTCGTCTCCGACGGACGTCTCATTCCGGTCACCGTCGTAGAAGCGGGTCCCTGCACCGTCACCATGGTGAAGACGGTGGAGTCCGACGGCTACGAAGCGATTCAGGTCGGTTTCGGCGAGCTCTCCGAGCAGAGAGCCAAGAAACTGCTCAACAAGCCCGAGCTAGGTCATTTCGCCAAGGCTGGCGTGGCTCCCGCAAGGTATCTGCGCGAGTTCCGTGTGGATGATATCTCCGCGTATTCCGTGGGCGATACCATCAAGGCGGACGTGTTCGCGGAAGGCGACAAGATCGACGTCGTCGGCACCAGCAAGGGTCACGGCTATTCCGGCGTGATTCAGCGTTGGAACCAGCACACCGGCCCGATGGCACACGGCTCCAAGTATCACCGTGGCGTCGGTTCCCTGGGCGCAAACTCCACCCCGTCGCGCGTGTTCAAGAACAAGCATATGCCCGGTCAGTACGGCGGCGACCGCGTCACCGTGCAGAATCTCGAGGTTGTGAAGATCGACGCGGAGCGCAATCTCCTCATGATCAAGGGCGCGATTCCCGGCGCCAACGGCAGCCTCGTCATGGTTCGCGACGCTGTGAAGGGTTAATAGGAGGACGCAATCATGGCAAACGTTAAAGTATACAATATGCAAGGCGGTCAGGTCGGCGAAATGACGCTGTCCGACGATATCTTCGGCGTAGAGGTACACGTACCTTCAATGCACGCCGTTGTTCGCGCCTATCTGAACGCCCAGCGTCAGGGCACCCAGTCCGCCAAAACCCGTACCGAGGTCCGCGGTGGCGGTCGTAAGATCTATCGCCAGAAGGGCACCGGCAACGCGCGCCATCATGGTCGCAGAGCGCCCCAGTTCACCCACGGCGGCGTTGTGTTCGCCCCCAAGCCCCGCTCCTATCGCATCTCCGTGCCTAAGAAGGTTCGCCGCCTCGCGATGAAGAGCGCGCTGACCAGCAAGGTACAGGGCGAAGAGCTGATCGTGGTGGATAACATCGCGGTTGCGGACGGCAAGACCAAGGGCGTCGTAAAGATGCTCAAGGCGCTGAACGTCGACAGCAAGGCGCTGATCGTTACCGCAGACGCCGAGCCCATGGTGGTTCGCGCCAGCAATAACATTCAGAACGTCAAGACCACTTTCGTGGGCAGCCTGAATGTCTACGACATTCTCAACTGCGACAAGCTGATCGTCGCGCAGGACGCTGTGAAGCGCGTCGAGGAGGTGTATGCGGAATGAAGAGCCCCTATGACATCATTTTGAAGCCGGTGCTGACCGAAAAATCCTACGATCAGATGGCGGAAAAGAAGTACAGCTTCAAGGTCGCGATCAACGCCAATAAGACCGAGATCAAGCAGGCGGTCGAGGCGATCTTCGAAGGCGTAAAGGTTGAGTCCGTAAACACCATGCGCACGCAGGGCAAGATCAAGCGCCAGGGTCGCACTCAGGGCAGAACCCCTGAGGTGAAGAAGGCGATCATCACCCTGAAGCCGGACTCCAAGGCAATTGAATTCTTCGAGGGTATGGCCAACGAATAAGTCCTCGAATGAACGGCACGAATCGCGTGCCTAGTAAATGGCAGGTTCGCCGAAAAGGAACCAAAACGGAAGGAGAGAATCCAAATGGCAATTCGAGTGTACAAGCCGACTTCGCCCGCAAGGCGTTTTATGTCGGTGCTGACCTTCGAAGAGGTTACCAAGAAGACTCCTGAAAAGTCTTTGACCACTGATCTGCGCCATCGCGCCGGTCGCAACAACACCGGCAAGATCACCGTTCGCCATCAGGGCGGCGGCGCGCGGCGCAAGTATCGTATTATCGACTTCAAGCGCGGCAAGGACGGCATTCCCGCTACCGTAAAGGCGATCGAGTACGATCCCAACCGCACCTGCTTCATCGCGCTGCTCTATTATGCGGACGGCGAGAAGCGCTACATTCTTGCGCCCTTGGGTCTGAAGGTTGGCGATACCGTCATGTCCGGACCTGAGGCCGATATCAAGCCCGGCAACTGCCTGCCCATCGCGAACATCCCTCTGGGCACGCTGATCCAAAACGTGGAGATCAAGCCCGGCAAGGGCGGTCAGATGGTCCGCTCCGCCGGCACCGCCGCTCAGGTCATGGCGAAGGAAGGCACCCACGCTCAGGTGCGTCTGCCCTCCGGCGAAGTTCGCAAGGTGCCGATGACGGCGCGCGCGACCGTAGGTCAGGTCGGCAACACCGATCACTCCAACGTGCGCATCGGTAAGGCTGGACGCAAACGCCACATGGGCATTCGTCCCCACGTTCGCGGCGTTGTTATGAACCCTGTAGACCATCCGCACGGCGGCGGCGAAGGTCGTTCTCCGGTCGGTATGCCCGCTCCGATGTCTCCGTGGGGCAAGAAGACGCAGGGCGTCAAGACCCGCAAGCATCGCAAGTATTCCGACAAACTGATCGTCAGCAGAGCTTCCAAGAACAAGTAAGCTGAGAGGAGACGAATTCATGAGCAGATCAATTAAAAAGGGACCGTTCATCCAGCCCGCGCTCCTCAAGCGCGTACAGGAGCTGAACGCTTCCGGCGAGAAGAAGGTTCTGAAAACCTGGTCTCGTTCTTCTACGATTTTCCCGGATTTCATCGGGCACACGGTTGCCGTTCACGACGGCCGTAAGCACGTTCCGGTCTATGTGACCGAGGACATGGTCGGACACAAGTTCGGCGAGTTTGCCCCCACCCGTACCTTCAGGGGACACGCCGGCGAAAAGGCGTCGAACCGCAAGTAACGGAAGGAGAGTAATACTATGGCAACTCGCGTAAGAGAGAAGGCTGCGCAGCGCAAGGCAAACGCCGATAAGCGCCCGCGCGCAACCGCCAAATACATCCGCATTTCGCCCCGCAAGGTGAAGATCGTGGTCGATCTCATCCGCGGCAAGCAGGTGGATCAGGCCCTCGCAATCCTCGCATACACCCCCAAGAGCGCCGCTCCCGAAGTGGAGAAGCTGCTGAATTCCGCGATCGCGAACGCTGAGAACAATTTGGAAATGGATCGTTCCAGCCTGTACGTCGCGGAGGTATATGCGAATCAGGGCCCCACGCTCAAGCGTTACTGGGCCCGTTCCCACGGTCGCGCTGACATGATCAAGAAGCGTACAAGCCACATTACGATCGTGCTCGACCAGAAGTGAGGGAGGATTAGAAAATGGGTCAGAAAGTAAATCCCCATGGCGCACGCGTCGGTGTCATCCTCGATTGGAGCACCAAATGGTACGCCGGAAAGAAAGATTTTTCCAACAACCTTGTGGAGGACTACAACCTGCGCAAGATGCTGAAGAAGAAGCTGGAATCCGCGGGCATTTCCCACATTGATATCCAGCGCACCGCCTCCAGACTTCACGTGACCATTTACACCGCCAAGCCGGGCGTCATCATCGGCAAGGCCGGCGCGAACGTGGAAGCGCTGAAGAAGGAGATCGAAGCCTTCAGCGGCAAGCAGGTCAATTTGGATATCGTGGAGATTAAAAATCCCGATACCGACGCTCAGCTGGTCGCCGAAAACATCGCGCAGCAGCTTGAGAAGCGTATTTCCTTCCGCCGAGCGATGAAGCAGACCATCGGTCGCGCGATGAAGTCCGGCGCGAAGGGCATTAAGACCTCCGTTTCCGGTCGTCTGGGCGGCGCGGACATCGCCCGTTCCGAAGGCTATCACGAGGGTTCCATTCCGCTGCAGACCCTGCGCGCGAATATCGACTACGGCTTTGCCGAGGCGAAGACCACCTATGGTCGCATTGGCGTAAAGGTATG
>JAFUAR010000352.1 GCA_017460585.1 Clostridia bacterium | reverse complement strand
TGCCTAGCTGCTTCTTTATAGGAGTGCTGTTTGCCTATATTTTGCTCATTTCAGAATTGTATCGCGAGGCGGAGGAAGAGAATGTCCGCCTTGTCGAAGCAGTGGAGAATTCCGCAAAAATCTCCGAGCTTCAGGCTTCCATCACTTCGCTGCTAACCAATATGCCCGCGCTCACATTTTCTAAGGATGTGGAAAACGGCAAATATCTTGCCTGCAATCAGGCTTTTGCGGAGTACGCCCACAAGGAAACGCCGGACGGCGTGGTGGGTTTGACCGACTTTGAAATATTCGATTCTGAAACCGCGGCGCATTTCGTGGAGGATGACCGCAAGACGCTTTCCATGGATGAGCCGTATATATTTTTTGAAAGCGTGCCCGATGCCGCGGGCAAGCCCAGGGCTTTTCAAACCACTAAGCTGAAATTTACGGATGCTTCCGGTCGACTGTGTACGTTGGGTATGTGCGTAGATGTAACTGAAATGATGCATATGAAGCAGGTTACCGAGCAGGCGCGCATGGAAAACGAGGCGAAATCCGCCTTCCTCTCTAATATGTCGCACGATATTCGTACACCGATGAACGCAATCATTGGCTTTACGAACTTGGCGATGCAGGAGGGGGTGACGGAAGATAAGGTCAATGAATATCTCGGCAAAATTCGAGCCAGTTCCAATCACTTACTCTCGCTCATTAACGATGTTTTGGAAATGAGCCGCATTGAAAGTGGTAAAATAGAACTCAACGAGGCACTCTGCAGCCTGCCAGAGGTATTGCATGAGCTCAATACCATTATGGTTGGACAGATTGAAGGCAAGCATCAAGAGCTCACCATGGACGCCGTGGGCGTACAAAATGAAACGGTATATTGCGATAAACCCCGCCTCAATCAGGTTTTGATCAATTTGCTCTCCAATGCGGTCAAGTATACGCAAGAGGGTGGAAAGATTTCCGTGCGACTTTTGCAGCACGCGGGTGCGCCGGCAGGGTATGGCGATTACGAAATCCGCGTGAAGGATAACGGTATGGGCATGACTCCGGAATTCGCTGCCAAGGTATTCGATCCGTTTGAGCGAGAGAATAATTCGACAATCAGCGGGATACAGGGTACAGGGCTTGGAATGACCATTACCAAGCGCATTGTAGATTTGATGAACGGTTCTATATCCGTGCAGACCGCTCCAAACGAGGGCAGTGAATTTACGGTCAAGGTGCGCTTGCGCGTGGAGCCATGCGTTCTGGACCGGCAAATTCCAAGTCTCAAGGGAATACATGCGCTCGTGGTGGATGACGACTTTGATACCTGTGACAGCGTAACCCGAATGCTGACAGATATGGGTTTGCACGCGGAGTGGACGCTTTCGGGAAAGGAAGCGGTGCTGCGAGCGGTACAGGCACAGGAGCGGGGAGATCGCTTTGGCGTATTTATTGTGGATTTGAAGATGCCGGATATCAGCGGTTTGGAAACGGTACGGCGCATTCGCAAGGCTGTAAGCGACGATTCGCCTATATTGATGATTACCGCTTACGATTGGCAATCCATTCGCGAGGAGGCGATCGCGGCAGGTGTAAATACCTTCTGCAACAAGCCTATTTTCCAATCGGAGCTTCATGCCGCTTTGATTCAGGTGATCGACAATATCGATACATTAGAAATTATCGCGCCGGAAGCAGCTGCCAGACTGGATTTGGGCGGGAGCAGAGTATTGCTGGTAGACGATATTGAGGTAAACAGGGAAATTGCCTGTATGACGCTGGAAATGTTCAGCCTGAAAGTAGATCAGGCGGTCAATGGCGAAGAAGCCGTGGAAATGGTGCGTTCAAAGCCCAATGGATATTACCAGTGTGTGCTTATGGATATTCAAATGCCTGTGATGAATGGCTATGAGGCGACGCGAGCAATTCGCGCCCTGTCCGACGAACGGGCGGAGATCCCCATTATCGCAATGACCGCCAATGCCTTTGATGAAGATCGGCGGCGTGCGCTTGATTGCGGTATGAACGCACACATTGCTAAGCCCATTGATGTGGAACAACTACAAACGGTTTTGAGCGAAATCCTACACTAAAACAATCGTAACTGTTCAGTCCACCCCGAATAAGACTCCAACAGCATTACCCCGGAAGGCCGCAACAATGGCATCAAAAGAAGAGACGCCATGAAGAGCCGCCGAGGAAATGAAGCTGAGGACACGCGCGAAATCATCTGCGCCGGA
>JAFUAR010000351.1 GCA_017460585.1 Clostridia bacterium | reverse complement strand
CGGGGAACGCCGCTTCGTCGCCATCGCCATTGCCGGAGAGCGCGCCGAGGCGTGGCCCTGCGGCATTTGCCGGCAGGTGCTCCGCGAGTTTTCCCCGCTCGATATGCCCGTAATCGTGGGGCAAAAGGGCAAGGGCTACCGAGTGAAAACGCTGGGCGAGCTGCTTCCGGAATCGTTTGGTCCCGAAGACTTGCTCTAGTGCGTCGCTCCCTTTTGTTATACAATAATCGAGGTGTTATTTTATGTTCCATTCCGGCTTTGTCGCCATTTTGGGGCGCCCGAACGTGGGCAAATCCAGCATTATGAACCGATTTATCGGCGAAAAGGTCGCCATCGTATCCAATCGCCCGCAGACTACCCGCAGCCGCATATTGGGCGTGGCGCAGGGCGAAGATTGGCAAATCGTATTTGTAGATACGCCGGGTTTGCACAAGCCGCGCACCAAGCTGGGCGAATACATGGTGAAATCCGCGCAGGACGCCAAGGAGGGCGTGGACGCCGTGCTGGTGGTGGTGGACGGGCAGCGCATCGGCGCGGGCGATCAGGCGATTCTCAAGGATGTTTCCCAAATGAAGTGCCCTAAATTCGCCGTGGTCAACAAGATCGATATCGTTCCACCGGAAAAGCTCATGCCCCAGCTCGCCACATTAAACGACTGCGCGTTTGACGAGATCTTCTCCGTAAGCGCGCGCCGCGGCGACAATATGGATAGCCTGCTGCACAAGATCATTTCCGTTATGCCGGAGGGACCCCGCTATTTCCCCGAGGACATGGTGACCGACCAGCCGGAGCGCGTGCTCTGCGCGGAGATTATTCGCGAAAAGGCGCTGCGCAACCTGAGCGACGAAATCCCTCACGGCGTGGGCGTGGAGATGATGCGCATTCAAAAGAAGAGCGACACGCTCACCGAAATCGAGGCGGATATCTACTGCGAACGAGCCTCGCACAAGTCCATCATCATCGGCAAAAACGGCGCCATGCTGCAGAAAATTGGCTCCGAGGCGCGTGCGGATATCGAACGCCTGCTGGGTACCAAGGTGATGCTGCGGCTCTGGGTAAAGGTGCGCGAAAACTGGCGCAACCGCATGAGCGACCTGCAAACGCTGGGGTACGGCGAATAATGCCCGCCCTGTCCACCCCCGCGCTGGTGCTGCGCCGCGCGGATTATAAGGACTACGACCGTATGGTGACGCTGTTTACACCCGAGTATGGCAGGATCGATGCCATCGCCCGCGGCTGCAGGCGCTCTAAGTCGCCGCTCACCAACGCCACCGAACCGTTTGCCTACGGCGAATATCAGCTGTACCTGCGTAAGGACCGCTACACCGTCGATCAGGTATCCGTGCGCGAAAACCACCTAAAGCTCACCGAGCGATACGAGTACTTCCTGCACGGCGCGTACTGGCTGCGGCTGTTGGAGGCGGCGGTCATGCCCGAAGCGCCGGCGGAGGGGTTGTTTCTCATCACCCTCAAGGCGCTGGCGTACTTGAGCTATTCCGATTTGCCGCCGGAGCTTCTGACCATGGCGTTTGAAATGCACCTCATGGCGCAGCTGGGGCTGCAGCCGCGGGTGGATTCCTGTCTGCTATGCGGGCGGCGTCTGGAAGCCGAGGCGCACTTTGACGCGATCTTGGGCGGCGCCATCTGCACGCGGTGCGTCTCGGATTCTCCCATTATTTCCAACGGCGCGCGGCGCATCATCATGAAGCTGCCGAGAACCGCCTTTGAAAAGATCGATCTGGTGCTCGACCACCCCGACTGGAAGGAAGCCGCCTATGCGTTTCGGCAATATGTGATCGATCGGCTGCACGTGGAGGACTACGCGCCTGCGCTAGCACAAATTGAAAAACAGTAACAGTGTTTACTCAATCCAGTCAGATATCGTCATATTGCATAACTAATTTATGTAATATGACTGTTTTATAAATAAATTTCACATCTCCTATTGACAAATATGGCATTTCATGCTATTCTTACATCAACAAAAGCAAACGAGAGCAAAACCGACGACAAACCATTATTTCGACTCGATTGCCGGAGAAGAGGTCGGTCGGTTGCACGGTTGCAAAGTATCAGAAAGGGAGGCGATGCCATTGTACCACAATGATATAGGCGCACAGCCAGTCGCCTGTACCATCTGATCATCCGTAAGAAGAAGACATTCTATTCAAACCGCCAAAGCGAGATGCCCGGATTGCATATAGAGAAACCCCAAAGGGATACGCCCATAGCGCCGGGAAAACAGCATCGAGCACACCGGAGAGGAAAAATAGAGGTTCCATTCTCATCCAGAATACGCATCAGGAAAAACAGATGGTACAGGCAGGTTCCATCAAAACTGAATAGCCAATATTCAGCCCGTCACGAAATGTGAACGGGCTTTCGTATTGCCTGCGCTCTCGACCGTCAACGCTTTCGCATCTCCCCCTGCACGACAATCTGCTCGACACAAAATAGCACACCCGATCATGTACAATACCTTCACCGACAGAAAATAGTAATTCGAAGAATTGGAGGGTATTGACTATGAAGCTGAATGCGGCGTTTTACCGCTTTGCACATGACACGGGGCTTAATACGGCGTACGCCATTGCCGTCATCGACCAAATTCGCGAGG
>JAFUAR010000350.1 GCA_017460585.1 Clostridia bacterium | reverse complement strand
CCCCGTGCTCACCGTGGGCACGCAGCTGACGGAGGGCATTCGCGCCCACACGCACTGCTCGAAGCAGGCGGCGTGGATGCGCGGCGTGGAGCTATTAACGCAGGTGGGAATATCCAGCCCCGAACGGCGCATGAAGCAGTATCCATACGAGTTTTCCGGCGGTATGCGGCAGCGCATGATTATCGCCATAGCGCTGGCTTGCGAGCCGAAGCTGCTCATTGCCGATGAACCCACCACCGCGCTGGATGTAACCGTGCAGGCGCAAATACTGGAGCTCATTCGAAAGCGCGCGCGGGAGACCGGTACTTCCGTGATTATGATTACCCACGATCTCGGCGTGGTCGCCGCGCTGTGCGACCGCATTTCCATACTATACGGCGGGCGCGTAGCGGAAACGGGTACGACGGACGAGATCTTCTACCAGCCGAAACACCCGTATACGCAGGGCTTGCTGAACAGCATTGCGCGCAGACAGCGCCAGCCGGACGGCAGCTATGAGCGCACAGAGCTCGCTTCCATCCCCGGCACGCCGCCCGACCTACTCAAAATCAATACGGGCTGTCCGTTCGCCAGCCGCTGCGATCGCGCCATGAAGATTTGCCGCGATTATTCGCCCGCGACCACACGCTTTAGCGATACCCATACGGCGGATTGCTGGCTGCACTGTCGGGAGCAGGCGGCGCGCATCGTCGCCGAGACGGATAGATTGCGGGGTGAACGCCTTGGCTGAGAGCATTGTGCGGGCGGAAAACCTGCAAAAGCGATTTAAGGTAAAGGGCGACGCGCTTGGCAAAAGCGGCACGGTGCACGCGGTAAACGGTGTAACGCTGAATATTGAAAAGGGCGAGACATTCGGACTGGTGGGGGAGAGCGGCTGCGGCAAAAGCACGCTGGGCAGAACGCTGCTCAAGGTATACGAGCCGGACGGCGGCAGCATCTACTTGGAAAACACGGATATTACGCGGTATTCCCGCAATCAAATGCGCCCCATCCGCAGGCGGATGCAGATGATCTTTCAGGATCCGTACGCTTCGCTCAATCCGCGCTTTACCGTGGGCGAGCTCATTGCCGAACCCATGAAGATATACGATATATGCCCGCCCAAAGAGCGCGCGGAGAGGGTACAGGCGCTATTGGAAACCGTGGGGCTCAAGCCCGATCATATTCGCCGTTATCCGCACGAATTCTCCGGCGGGCAGCGGCAGCGCATCGGCATTGCGCGCGCGCTGGCGCTCGATCCGGATTTTATCGTATGCGACGAACCGATCTCGGCGCTGGACGTATCCATACAGGCACAAATTGTGAATTTGTTGGAGCACGTGCAGCGGGAGCGAGGGCTTTCCTATCTGTTTATCGCGCATGATTTAACAATGGTGCGCCACATCAGCCGGCGCATCGGCGTGATGTACATGGGCTCGCTGGTAGAGGTGGGCGACGCGGACGACGTATGCGACCGCCCGCTGCACCCCTATACGCAGGCGCTCATGTCGGCGGTTCCGCCGCCCGATCCGGAGGCGGCGCGCAGAAAAAAGCACATTGTGCTGGAGGGCGAGGTGCCGTCGCCGCTCCATTTGCCGGAAGGTTGTCCCTTTTGCACGCGCTGTCCCTACGTCACGTGGCAGTGCAAGCAAGAAAAGCCGCCGCTGCGCGCGCTGGATGGGCGCGAGGTCGCATGCCACCACGCAAGCTGAAGAGAGCACACCGAACGCTATCCGTTCGATATGCATAATACACTTAAAGGAGGAACCCCAATCAAAAACCTGAAGGCGCTTCTGGCAGTGGCAATCGTGCTCATGCTGGCGCTCGGATCCGCCGTGTCCGCGTTTGCGGAGGCGGGCGAGAAGAGCATTACCTTCGGTACCGTATCCGGCGCGGGCGATCTTGACCCTCCGGGGATCGCCATCGATATGTGGACGGAGTACTGCAAGCTATGCGTGGATCCGCTCATCCGCTTTGATGAAGAGGGCAATACCGTATACGAGGCGGCGGAGAGCTACGATGTGAGCGAGGATGGTCTGGTATGGACCTTCCACCTGCGCCAGAACGCGGGCTGGAGCGACGGCTCTCCCGTGGTCGCGGACGACTTCATCAATACCATTCAGCGCGCGCTGAATCCCGAAAACGGTATGTCTATTTACGCCAGCGTGCTCTATCCCATTGCCGGCGCGCAGGAAGCGCGCAGCGGCGAAGGCAGTCTGGAAGACGTAGCGGTAGTCGCGCTGGATGATTATACCCTTGAAATGACCTTGAAGGCGCCCTGCCCCTATTTTAATCAACTGCTCACCGTGGGTCCGTTCTATCCCAGCAAGACCGGCGTCGCCACCTTGGAGGATCCCTCTTGGTGGAAGAACCCCGAAACCAGCTTGGGCAACGGCGCGTTCTACCTGAGCGAGTATGTAGACGGCGACCACTACGTGGTCAAGAAGAATCCCTACTTCTGGAATGCGGACGAGGTCAAGCTGGATTCTGTGCGCGTGTGTTTCCTGTACGATCAGCAGGCGCTGCTGGCGGCGTTCCAGACGGGCGAAGTGGACGTGGCGAGCGGTTTGCCGGATTACATTGCGGACGCTTACGCGGGCAGCGACGAGCTGTTTATGTGGAATATGCTCACCTCCAAGTTCATTCTGCCCAATCTCGAGGTGGAGCCCCTGAACGACGAGCGCGTGCGCGAAGCCATCGCGCTGGGCATTAACCGCAGCGAAGTGTGCGCGGTAGTGGGCTTGGACTACATCCCCTCGACTTCTTATGTAGCTGAATATATGCTTTCCAACAGCTCCAGCGAATATTTCAGCAAGGAGCAGGAGCCACTCTTTACTGAGGATGTGGAAAAGGCGCAGGCTCTGCTGGCCGAGGCGGGCTATCCCAACGGCGAAGGCTTCCCGACGCTGACCTACACCTATCCCTCTAGCGATAAGGACGCGCTGCTGGCGCAGGCGATTCAGGCGTCGCTCAAGCAAAATCTGGGCATCAACATTGAGCTCAACGGCGTGGAAGATCAGGTGTATTCCAGCGTGCGCGCAGAGGGCAGCTACGAGCTGATCCGTCACAGCTGGACGGCGGACTTCAACGACCCCATCAATTATCTGGATCTGTACACCAGCTATTCCGGCGGCAATTATAACCATGTGAACATTCCCGAATACGATGAAGTGATCGAAGCCTCCAATGTGGAAACCGACCCGCAGGCGCGCAATGCGTTGCTGCACAAGGCGGAGCGCATTCTGGTAAGCGAGAACTTCGATGTAATTCCCGTATGCACGCAGGTGTATGTATGCCTGTGGAATCCGAACCTGACCAATGTGACCGCAAACGAAAAGGGCGAGCATATGTATCGCTACGCGGACATTGCGCAATAAACCATTTATTGAAGAACGGCGCTCCGCGCGGAAATGCGTTTCCGCGCGGAGCGCTTCTTTTTCCAATTGTCAGTTTTATACAATAGTGGCTGTTTTTTATACGCGAAATATGCATTTTGCGATTTTGGGCGGTAATTATCTTAACCAATACGCAAATAATAATTGACAAAGCCGGCGAAGGGGACTATAATTAAAAACGATTGAGCAGAACCTCCGTCGGGGGAGGACCTGCCGATTGCCTTTCGCCTGCGGTCGCAAGATCGCGGCAAATCAAACAAGGAGGGAAACACATGAAGACCTGGAAAATCCTGAGCCTCGTTCTCGCGCTGTGCATGCTCATGAGCGTTGCCACCTTCGCGGGAGCGGAATCCGCTGCGGATCTGCCTCGTACTGAGACCGTCTATTTCGGCGGACAGCAGTGGGGCACCGTAAACTCCTACAGCCCCATCGGCGCGAACCAGAACAACGCGATGGCGATCGCGACTTCTACCGCCGGTACCCGTACCGTCATGTTTGAGACCCTGTACATGTACAACCTGCTCGACGGCAGCATCACCCCGCTGCTGGCCGACGGCGACATGGAATGGAACGATTCTCAGACGGAAGTAACCGTGAAGATCAATCCCGCCGCCAAGTGGAACGACGGCACCGCCGTGACCGCGGACGACGTGGTTGCGACTTGGGATATCGCGGTTGAGACCCTGAACGGCACTGGCGCGACCTATAAGGATTATGTCGCCGGCGTCGAGAAGGTTGATGATACTACCGTGGTCATCAAGTCCGTTCTGACCGAGGATGGCAATCCCGCCAACCCCCTCAAGATCAAGGACTTCCTGGTAACGACCTACATCGCCCAGAAGGCGTGGATCGATACCGTGAAGGAGCGCAACAATGGCGACACCACCGCGATTCTGGCGGACGACGGTCGCGACGCGCCCTACACTGGTCCCTATGGTCCTTACTTCGATAACGATCAGGTTGTTGCCTTCGTTCGCAACGAAGACTACTGGGGACAGGATGAGTCCCTGTGGGGCAAGCTGCCTGTGCCGAAGTACGTTGCGCACACCATCTATGCCGATAACGCCGCCACCGAGGCTGCTTTCCGCGCCGGCGACATCGATATCGGTCAGATTTTCGTGCCCAACATCCAGAACCTGTGGCTGGAAGAGGATCTGCCGGTCGCGACTTACATGGATGAAGAGCCCTACGGCATCTGCCTGACCATGCCCACCGCGTGGTACAACATGAACAACGCCGTTTTGGCTGAGAATACCGCTCTGCGCAAGGCCATCGCTCTGGCGGTGGACTATGACCGCATCATCGAGCAGGCTATGACCAACCAGAGTCCCTCCTTCTCCGCGGTGCCGCGTTCCATGATGAACCCCACCGACGGCGAGCAGGCTGCGTTTGATCATGACGCGGTTGCCGACCTCCAGTGGGCGGGCAACGACATCGACGGCGCGAAGGCGCTGCTCGACGAGGCTGGCATTGTTGACTCCGACGGCGACGGCTGGCGCGAAGTCAACGGCGAAAAGATCTCCCTGAACGCGTGCTGCCCGAACGGCTGGACCGACTGGCAGGCGGCCATGGAAATCGTTGCCGACGCTGGCAAGAACATCGGCGTTGAGATCACCACTCTGTTCCCCGAGTGGAGCACCTATCAGACCGTGTTCACCAACCCCGACCAGACCGAGTACGATATCTTCATGTACTCTCCCGACGGCGCTGGTCCCTCCATGCCTTGGGGTCGCGTACGTCAGTTCCTGTCCTCCGACTTCCTGGGCGTTCAGAACAACTGGAGCGGCAACTGGGGTCAGTACAAGAATGACCGCGCTGATGAGATCATCTCCGCGATCCCGCTGACCACTGATGAGGAAGAACTCAAGGCCCTGTACACCGAGGCTGTTGAGATCTACCTGACCGAGGTTCCCTCCTTCTCTCTGATGTATCGTCCTTCCTTCTTCTTCGCTGTGAACGAGACCATCTGGACCAACTATCCGGAAGCTGGCGACGAGTACAACATCCCGCCGGCCTGCGGCACCGATGGTTACGGCATCCGCTGCCTGTATGAGCTCGAGCTGGTAGAAGGCTAATCGATTCCTCAATAGGGACATGCCAACTGAAGCCAGGAGGCATGTCCCTCCTTTTTCATAAGGAACGGTAATTGGGTTCACAAGGCGGCATCTCAGTCTCAGTGTAGAAGCGGCGATGCGCTGCCTGCCGGGAAAAGTGCAGCCGGGCGGATGGCGCATCGGCGCGTCTACTTGAAGCGTGAATTGATTTGAAGCATTGAGGGGGAACACACCATGAAAGGCTACCGCAAATATTTCGGCAAGAAAATAGTGTGGTTCGTCATCACACTATTTGTTGCCGTTATATTGAACTTTATTTTGCCCAGGCTAATGCCGGCGGACCCCGTAGCGGCCATTACCGGTAAAATGGCGCAGGGCGTTACGGACGCATCTACAACGCGCGAAATTTACGAGCGTTATGCCAAGGAATTCGGCGTAGATAAGCCCATGTGGCAGCAGTTCTTCATATTCGTAGGCAAGGCGCTGCGCGGCGATTTCGGCGTATCCTTTAGCCAATATCCGCGCACCGTTTCCGATATCATCGGCAACGCCGTACCGTGGACTTTGGCGCTGCAGCTTCCCGCCATCATTATCGGCT
>JAFUAR010000349.1 GCA_017460585.1 Clostridia bacterium | reverse complement strand
TGGTCGCCATGGCGATGATGCAGGGCTTGACCTCCGCAATTGTGAACCCCTGCGATCTGCGGCTGATGGAGACCATTAAGAGCTGCGATATCATTAAGAACAACAACCTGTACGCCGATTCCTATTTGGAGATTTAAGTAAATGTAGCCTCGCGCCTCCGAACGGTCGTTTGGAGGCGCTTGTCTGTTTGAAGTGCAGGAGGAGGCGCGCGCCGTGACCGATCGCGTAATCGTTAGCCAATGTCTGCTGGGCGTGCCTTGCCGCTACGATGGCGCCGCTCTCCCCCACGCCGAGATCATTCGCGCGGCAACGGATTATTGCTGGATTCCCGTTTGCCCTGAAATACTGGGCGGATTATCCACACCGCGCGACCCCGCGGAACGCGTAGACAATTGTGTAATGACCCATTCTGGCATTGACGTTACCAAACCCTTTATGCGCGGAGCGGAGTACGCTTTGCGCATTGCCCAGCTTTACGGCGCGAGGTTTGCCCTGCTGAAAGAACGCAGTCCCTCCTGTGGCTGCCATGGAATCTATAACGGCAGCTTTACCGGAACATTGACGGACGGTATGGGCATAACCGCGGAGCTGCTTATGCAAAACGGTATTCAAGTGTTTGGCGAGAGCCAGTTACAGGAGCTTTTGCGCAAGCTTCGCCAATGAAATATGAAAATAACGGCTTTACAGCCGAATCGATACCACAAAGAATTAGGTGATTGCAATGGGAAAATCCAACTTCGCGGTATTCGTTGATCTTGAAAATGCGGGCGGCAAGGAAAGCATGCTCCGCTCCATTATTGAAAAAGTCAAGATTCGCGGCGATATACTGCTTGGTAAGGTGTACGGTTACACCGATCACTACTCCAACTTAAAAGAATGCTTGCTATCCAATACGTTTTCTGTAGTGCCCTCGCTCCGTTACGGCAAGAATCAGAAGAATAATTTGGATATCCAATTGGTAATTGACGCCATAGAGGTAGCCTATACCAATCCGTTGATTGACAGCTTCTGCATCGTATCCGGAGACAGCGACTATACTCCGCTGGTAGGGCGACTCAAGGCGATGGGAAAGACCGTACTCGGTATTTCGCGATCGGAGGCGGCCTCCAGTATATTCATTAACGCATGCAACGAATTTGTATTTCTGGAATCCGTTGCCACCAAAAAACAGCCCAAGCTTAAGCGCGGCGTCAAGGTGGTCAACGCAGATTTGGATGCGCTCATTAGCCAAGTAGAGACCATAGTGGAAGATCAAGATGAGGAACAAATGTACGCCAGCGAGCTCAAGGATACGCTCATGCGTCTGCGCCCTGATTTCAGCGAACGCAGCTACGGCTGCGCAACATTCGGCAAACTGGTAGCGGAGATCTCTTCGCGCTCTGAAAAGCTGCGTTCATGGACGGAAGACTCCTCTTTGATGATCGGACTATCTGGCAGCGAGGATAGCAGTGCACGCCTTGATAAAAACAACTGGGTACCGGCGTTCACCCAAGCGCTGAGCGCATTCAAGGCGGACGGCTTCGACCGGGTAAATCCTTCCATACTGAAATCAACCATTCAAAGCGAGTATCCCGATTTCGACGAGCGGCAAATTGGATTTAAGCGCTTCAGCGACGTCATGAAAGAACTGGAAAAGCTTGGACATTTGGTGATTGAGATGGATGAGGCGCATACCATGCTGCTCAAAATCTGTTAGGAGACTGATTATGAAGAAAAAGAAGAATCACCGTGTGCTTAAAATGATATTGAGCATTTTGGCTGTACTGCTAATCGTAGTAATCGCCTACGTGGCATGTGTATTCATTGCCTATTCGCGCATACCAGATGGTCAGGTGCTCGATGTGCGCAACGGCAATGACAATACGCTAAACACCGAGCAGGAATACTCCATCATGACTTGGAATCTGGGATTTGGCGCATACTCTGATGATTACACTTTTTTCATGGATGGCGGCACTGAATCGTGGGCGTTTTCACCGGATGCGGTACGTGAAAATATCGGCGGTGCTACTGCGCGGCTCTTAACGGAAAACCCTGACTTCATGCTGCTGCAGGAAATCGACTATGATGCGACCCGCAGCTACCATATTGACGAGCGCGAACTCATTTACAATGCATTTCCAAACGCCAGTTCGGTATTTGCCGTAAATTATGATTCGCCCTTCCTGTTCTACCCCATTACACAGCCCCATGGTACATCACGAGCCGGTCTGCTCTCGCTTTCAAATGCCGGCATATCTTCCGCAATACGCCGAAGCCTGCCCATAGAAGAAAGCTTTATGAAGCTGGTCGATCTGGATCGCTGTTACTCTATCGCGCGTATTCCAGTTGCCAACGGCAAAGTGCTGTGCCTGTGTAACTTGCATCTCTCCGCCTATACCTCGGACGGTACCATCGCCACAGAACAACTCAAAATGCTGACCACAGAGCTTCAAAAGGAGTATGAGCAGGGTAATTATATAGTCGCGGGCGGCGACTTCAACAAGGATCTTCTGGGCAATTCCGGCGAACGCTTCGGCGTTTCCGGCGAGGCGTATACGTGGGCACAGCCCATTGATGAATCGCTGATTCCGGAGGGTATATCCCTGATCAAGGCGTTTGATGAAGAAAATCCTGTACCCTCTTGCCGCAACTGCGATATTCCCTATATTAAGGGCGAGACATTTGTGGTTACTGTGGACGGCTTCCTCGTTAGCGATAACATAGAAGTACTGAACGCGGAGGTACTGGACGAAGGCTTCGCCCATACCGATCACAATCCTGTAAAGATGATTTTCAAATTGAAGAATGAATAGTTAGGAGGAGGGCATACCGCGCAAACAAATTCGCGCGGTATGCCTTATGTTTTTACATGATTCAACCCATCCAGAATGTCGCCCAATATATGGATTTTATTCAATCGATACAGTACGACGATCGCTACTGTGACCCGATGCTCTTGACCAAGGAACAGTTCGAGCGAAATCTTGAGCAAGCGGTGGGTCGACCGGGATACGACGCATTCGTGACCCTCAATCACGGCAATCCGACCGGTCTTTTCGTATTCCTTGCCCTTCCTAAGGAGCATTATTTGGAAATGCTCGCAGGCATTTCACGACTTAGCGCCGCATACGGCGAAATGCTCAAATACATTGCTACGCGATATTTAGGATACAACGCGGATTTTATATTCAACCCCAAAAACGACCTGTTGCGGGAGCAGCTTGTCGCATTGCGCGCTCAATTCGAACCGGAACAACAAAAGCTCATCTTTTCTCAGCACATTCCAGAAATAATGATAGACGGAATTGAACCTTTAGCTTCAAAATATTACCATGAATACCTTGCCATCCATCGGGTGGATACCTACTGGACGGGCGAAAAAGTTGCCCATGCTCCGGATCGCTTTCGTGTTCTCCTCGCCCTTGACGAAGAAAAAGTAGTTGGATATTTGGACGTAACATATCATTTGAACGAGAACGAACCCTATGATCTGTTCGTACTTCCTGAATACCTTAGAAAAGGTCATGGAAGACGGCTGCTCGCCAAAGCGCTTCAACTTAACGAGCCGTATACTATGCACGCGCGAATCGACATAGACAATCTTCCAGCACTCAGACTCTTTGAATCGCTTGGCTTCAGGCGCGTCAACCGCCAAAACAGCATTGCGGCACGCTGCGTACTGAAATCATCATTCCAAAAGAGTCCCGATTGACCTTTAGCAATCGAGAGAGTATGAAAAAACTCATCCAAATTGTCTGCACAGGCGTAACCTCTTTGCCTCAAACGAAATTTGATTATGACTGACCAAATGGAACCGTAAACTACAGAGACTCATCCCAAGGAGGATTGTATGAAAAGCACGTATACCGCCGTATTCACTCCAGACCCTTGCGGAGGTTTCGAGGTCCGCATACCCGATATTCCTCATTGCTTTACCCGCGGTGCAACCGCACAGGAGGCACGCGAGCTTATTGAGGATGCCGCATCCCAAATGCTCATCTTCATGGAAGATAACGGTTTCGAAATACCCTCTCCCTCATTCTCTGTCGTTTTGACCGCTCCAGAGGGCGGCTTTACCGCGCTCATCTCCATCGATACAGATAAAACCCGCATGATGGAGGATTCTCAGACTACACTTCCATTCGCGTTGACATAAATTAAAACGCTTGTGGTTGCAAAGTCGCCAAAAAACCTCGACAGCAAAACAGCGATTCAATGGGTACATTTTGAATCGATTACATCGATTCAGCCTATGGAATGGAATCACTGACCTTAGAAGGTACTTATCCGATCTTTTTGATTAGTTTTTGGATCAATATGGTTGCAATCGTACCCGCTGCCTCTACGCCAAGCGTCTGTTTGACGGCATCATTCAGCAGCACCCTTCCGGAGGCTGGAAATTCATCGTCCGCAAGCCATAGATTGAACCGTAACGGATATTTGGGCAAAAAGAAAATAACCGCACTGATATCACTCTGTCCATCCAATTCACCCCGACCACCCAATGCTTCACATGCATCGATCATTCGTTCAGGCGTACAAGCGCTCAGCCCCGAGGCAATCAAATCCCCAATTTCCCTGTCAAAACTGACTCCTCGCACTGCACCTCCGTTTGGAAAATCCGATAGCCCGATCCACTCATCGTTTGGATTCCTTCCGTCGACGGACTCAAGATATTGAAGAATCGTGAGATAGTGCCACATATCCAGCTCAGGTTCCACACGATAATCCACCAGATTGATTGAAAAGTCTGTCCAAAAGTCGTACCCATAATATAAGGCGGATCATATCGCATCCCCGCCTTCTCCGCTGCGGATTTTAAATCCAGCGTTGTTAAGCGAGCCATCGCCGCTTGCAGCATTTCCGCGTATTGTCTGCTTATGGTCCTCTCCTCCTCAAAATATAGTTTAAAGAACATCGATACATTCTTGTCTAGTAATCTATCTCACCATTATTAATTACACCATGTACCTTTTACCCCTCAAGCGTGAAAGGCGGAACAGACATCTGCTCCGCCTTTCACGTGTTAAAACCCATCAGCCCAATTCTTCCAGCTTAATATGATGATTTTCACGGGACGCACGATAAATACTGAATCGGTTGCCAATGGTCTGCACAGGCTCCGCGTGCACGCGCTCGCACAGTTCCTCGCACGCATCCCATGCGGTAAACGGGGCGTTTTTCTGAATACTGACCTTAATCAGTTCTCGCGCCTCCAATGCATCCCAGCATTGTTTGACCACATTGTCAGTAATGCCATCTTTGCCGATATAGAGTACCGGCTCCATACGATTGCACATGGCTCGAAGCGCCGCGCGCTGTTTCGTCGTCATGATCGGTTCCTCCATTTACGCCTTTTTCACTTTGGGACCCTTCGGCGTATCTTCTACAATATAGCCCTTTGCCAAAATCTCGCCGCGGATTCGATCCGCCTCTGCAAAATTCTTCGCCTTCTTTGCCTGCACACGCGCCTCAACCAATTGCTTGATTTCCTCCGGCGTCGTATCCGCTTCCTTCATAAGCAACCCCAGCACTTCGTGCGCCATGGTATTGAGCGCGCTCAGCGCAATTTAAATGATCGCCTTGCAGGGCTTATTCACATCGCTCAAGGCGGTATTCATATCGCGCACATATTCAAACAACACACCCATTGCCTCAGAAGTATTCAAATCGTCGCACATTGCGTCATCAAATCGGTCAATGGTCTCGCGCGTGCGCGCGTCAAACGCCTCTTCTTCGGCATTCAGCGGACGCTCCTCGGCGTGCTCCAGTGCAAAGGCGGCGTTATCGCGCGCGGTATACAGGCGCTCAAGCGCATTCTTTGCCTGAATCATCAAATCACGGCTAAAATTAATGGGGCTGCGGTAATGCGCAGAAAGCATGAACATACGAATGACTTCCGGATCGAATTCCTTCACGATATCGCGCACGGTAAAAAAGTTTCCGGCAGACTTAGACATTTTCTTATTATCTACATTGATATGCCCATTATGCATCCAATAGCGAGCAAAGGTCTTACCCGTCGCTCCCTCGGACTGCGCGATTTCATTCTCATGGTGCGGGAATATGAGGTCCACGCCGCCGCAATGAATATCGAAGCTTTCGCCCAGATATTTCATAGACATTGCCGAGCACTCGATATGCCAGCCTGGGCGACCGGTGCTCCACGGACTGTTCCACGCGGGTTCGCCGGGTTTCTGCGCCTTCCACAGCGCAAAATCCATGGGGTGCTGCTTCACATCACCCACTTCCACGCGCGCACCGGATTCCAGATCGTCCAGATCCTGCCCGATCAGCCTGCCGTAATTGCTGCGCCACGCCTGCGTATCAAAATATACGTCGCCATTGACCGCGCGGTATGCCAGCTGATTCTTTTCCAAACGTTTGATCAGCGCGATGATTTCGCCAATATGCTTGGTCGCCCTTGGATGCACCGTGGCACGGCGAACGCCCAAGGTATCCGCATCCTTGTAATATTCCTCAATATAACGCTCGGCAATGGCTTCCACCGTAGTATTCTCTTCGTTGGCTCGCTTGATCATTTTATCGTCGATATCCGTAAAATTCTGCACGAACGTTACTTCGTAGCCCAAATGCTCGAAGAAACGGCGCAGCGTATCGAAAATAATAAAGGGTCTGGCATTGCCAATATGGAAAAAATTGTATACGGTCGGTCCACAGGAATAAATACCCACCTTCCCTTCGTGCAGAGGCACAAAGGGTTCCTTTTTGCGGCTCATGGTATTGTAGACCGTCATCTGCTTCATTGCGATTCGTCTCCTCTCCATAAAAAAACGCCCTCTGATGCTGCTTTCAGAGGCGTGCTGCGCGGTTCCACTCTGGTTTATCACTCCACGGAGATAACGGATTCCACCGTTCCGACCTACTGCGCACTTCAGCCGAAATTGCTCGCGGGCGCACCCTTCGGAAAGCGTTCCATTGCGGGCTTACAGCCGACGACCCGCCTCTCTGGTATGGAACAGACAAGCCTACTCCTCCCGTTCATCACAAAAATATTATACTTCACGCGACTGTTTCAGTCAAGTAAAGAATGTTCACACGGAATTGTTGATGAATTCATGGAAGCGCGGTATAATATTGGCAATTCGAAAGTGATACTCAAACGGCAATTTGGAGATAAAACTTATGAATCAACGAAGCATCGCCATACTGGGTGCAACAGGTTCCATTGGTACCCAAGCGCTCGATTTGATCCGGCGCTATCCGGAGCGCTTCGAAGCCCGCTGTCTGGTCGCGGGCACACGCGCCGAAGCGCTGTTTCCACTGGTACGCGAATTCCGTCCCGCCGTCGCGGGGCTGGTACAGAAGCCGAAAGATATTCCCGAAGACCTGCAATTCTGCCAATGGGTTTTCGGCGAAGATTGCGCTGCACGCGCGCTTGAGCTCGCGCAGCCGCAGGACGCCCTTTGCGCGGTAGTCGGCATTGCCGGTCTGGACGCAGTTTGGACGGCGCTGGACTGCTGCGAGCGCGTGCTGCTCGCCAATAAAGAAGCTCTGGTCACCGGCGGCGCGCTCGTAATGGATAAGGCGCGCAAATTGGATCGCGCGCTGCTTCCTGTCGACAGCGAGCATTCCGCCATATTCCAATGTCTGCAAGCGCAAATGGGCAACCCCGTACGCAGGCTGCATCTTACTTGCTCTGGCGGCGCGCTGCGCACATGGACCAAGGCGCAAATCGAGACCGCCTCGGTTTCCGAGGTGCTCGCCCATCCCAATTGGCATATGGGCGCAAAGATTACCGTGGATTGCGCCACCATGATGAATAAAGGGCTGGAAGTCATCGAGGCACATCATCTATTTCATACCCCGCTTGACAAAATTTGCGTGGTCGTACATCCACAAAGCGTGATTCACTCTATGGTGGAATTCGAAGATGGCGCGATACTTGCGCAAATGGGCAAGCCCGATATGCGCGGACCCATCGGCGTGGCGATGGGATTTCCGGATCGCCTTCCCTATGGGGGTGAAACGCTCGATTTCGTTCAACTAAACGCACTCACGTTTGAAGCGCCGGATGCGGAACGCTTTCCATGCCTTCCTCTTGCCATTGAAGCGCAGCGCGCAGGCGGCTGTATGCCTGTGGCTCTCAATGGTGCAAACGAGGAAGCCGTAGCGGCGTTTCTGACGAGACGTATCCCCTTTGGTGCGATCTACCGCGCAGTTCGAACTGTGCTGGATGAAACGCCTCTAGCGCCCGTTTCATCGATTGAGGAGGTACACTCGGCGGATATTGAGGCGCGCTCAAGGGCAAAAACAATTCTTGGGAGGATGCAATGCTGAGCAATTTACTGTATATATTGATCGCCATATTGATGCTTGGCGTCATTATCATCATTCACGAATTGGGACACTTCTGGGTGGGACGCGCTTGCGGGATTGGCGTGGTAGAATTTTCCGTAGGCATGGGACCTAAGCTGTTCGGCTGGCGAAGGAAAGATATTGATTATTCCATTCGCGCGCTGCCCATCGGCGGCTACTGCAAATTTGTCGGCGAGGACGAGGACAATCCCGCGCCAAACGCCATGAACAGCGCTCCAGTGTGGAAGCGCTTTCTTACCGTACTCGCTGGTCCTATGATGAATTTCGTTCTGGCGTATATCGCTGTGGTGATCGTATTCGTCTCCATTCCCATGGTGGTGGATATTACCCCCACTATTGAGCAGCTTTCTGAATCGATGCCCGCACAGAGCGCGGGCTTGCGCGTTGGCGATACCATTCTAGCCGCCAACGGCGTGCCAATTTCTAACGATGTAAACGGCGTAACTCAGCTGCGGGAGCTGATTCAAACCGGCGCTTCCATTGAGCTTACCGTTGAGCGCGAGGGTGAAACGCTGTCGTTTCCCCTCTCGCCCGCAAAGGTACAGGCGGAGGATGGATCCGACACCTACCAGATTGGCGTTGTTTTCGGAACGGTGAATGCTACTGAAACTTTGCCTCAGGCACTCGTGGAAGGCGCTCGACAAATGCGCAGCTATTCCACTATGATGCTGGATATATTACGCAAGCTGATATTCAAGTTCGAAGGAGCGGAAAATATGGCGGGCGCAATCGGCATGGTCTCCGTAGTGAGCGAGCAACTCCGTTCCGACCTGCGACTGGTGCTTGATTACACATTCCTCATCAGCCTTAATCTCGGTATCATGAATCTAATTCCTTTCCCTGGATTGGATGGTTCTCGCCTTTTATTCCTTCTGATCGAAGCGGTAAGGCGCAAGCCGGTTCCCATTGAAAAGGAGGGGCTGGTACACGCCATTGGTCTAGTCATTCTACTGGGACTGGCGGCAGTACTCGCGGTACACGATGTAATGACCTACATCCTTTAATTTGGAGGATACGAAATTGACGAAACAGGTTCAAGTGGGTAACGTTTGCATTGGCGGCGGCGCGCCAATCTCCGTACAAACCATGACCAACACCGACACGCGGGACGTACCCCGCACGCTCCAACAAATTCAGAATATGGCGCGGGCGGGCGCCGATATTGTGCGCGTATCGGTATATGATGAACAATGCGCAGATGCCGTTCGTACGCTCGTAGATCAAAGTCCAGTGCCATTGGTCGCAGATATTCACTTTGACGTTCACCTTGCAATCCGTTCCATCGAAAACGGCATTGCCAAGGTACGCATCAACCC
>JAFUAR010000348.1 GCA_017460585.1 Clostridia bacterium | reverse complement strand
CTACGTCGCGAATAAACATATACGCTTCGTCGATCTTGCGCACGGTCTTCTGCAGGTCGATGATGTAAATGCCATTGCGCTCGGTGAAGATGTACGGAGCCATCTTCGGGTTCCAGCGGCGGGTCTGGTGACCAAAGTGTACGCCAGCCTCCAGCAGCTGCTTCATGGAAATAACTGCCATAGGGATAACCTCCTTGTTTTTTCCACCTTCCGCGTCTTCTTCGCCGGACACCATGAGGCGTTTGCGCCACTACGGTCAACCGTCCAAACAAATCGGCGGAAGTGCGTTTTCCGAAAAATTATAGCACAACGCGGGGCGTGTGTGCAACGACTTTAGGTTAAATCTGAAAGCCGCGGTCAATTGCGCCGATTCAGCTATTGAGAAACGGGCGGCGAATATGGTATACTAAAATAGAAGTTTTATTTATTACAATTGGTTTGGAGGGAACGATTCTATGGATCCTTTGGGTCCCAGTATACTTGCCGCGCTGTTTTTATGCATTAGCGGATTCGTATATTCGCTGAACGCCGCGCTGCCTTCCGTGGCGGAGGGAGATTTGGACAAGCAAGCGGAGGGCGGCTCCACGCACGCCAAGCGCGTGCGCCGTTTGCTCGATAGGTTCGACCACGGCTACGGCGAAATCCGCATGACCTATGTGCTGTTGCTCATATGCGCGTTTGAATGCCTTTGGGCGGTGTTGGAAGCGCCCTTTCGCGCGCTGCTTGGGCTCTCTGCCCTGCCCTGCGCGCTGATTGGCGCGGCGATATTTGGCATTTTGGCCTTTACGCTGACCGCCATTATTCCCGCCGGCATTGCCGCGCACGCGCCGGAGCGCTCGCTGCGCGTGGTCTCTCCGCTCGCCGAAGCCGCCATTATTGCGCTTTCCCCCATTACAAGGGGCGCGTGGTGGATCGGCAAGCTGCTGCTCAAGCCCTTCCACATAGACCCCGGCTTCGCCGCGGAGCGCGTCTCCGAGGAGGAGATACTGCAAATGGTGGATATCGGCGAGGAGAAGGGCGAGATCGAGACCGATGAAAAGGAAATGATCGAAAACATTTTCGAGTTCAACAACATGACCGCCGAGGACTGCATGGTGCACCGCAAGGACATTACCGCCATAGATGTGGACGCCTCCGGCGACGAGGTGCTTTCGATTATTGAAGAGAGCGGACTGAGTCGTTTTCCCGTATACGAGGACGGCATTGACAACGTCATCGGCATACTCACCAGCCGCGATTTCCTGATCGCCCGCTGCGCCGAGCATTCCAAGCCTTGGCGCATGCTGATTCGCCCCGCGCACTTCGTGCCGGAATCGGTGCGCACGGACGTGCTGTTTCGCGAAATGCAGACCCGCAAACAGCACATGGCGATCGTCATTGACGAATACGGCGGCACGAGCGGGCTGATTACGCTGGAAGACCTGCTGGAAGAGATCGTGGGCAATATCTACGATGAGTTCGACCCCAAGGAGGAGCAGGAGATCACGCCGCTGCCGGACGGGCGCTGGCGCATTTCCGGCTCGACCGAGCTGGAAGCCATTCACGACGCGCTGCAAATCGAGCTGCCGCTCGACGAGGAATACGACACGCTGGGCGGGCTGATTTTCAGCCATTTGACCGAGATTCCCGCCGACGGTGAAAAGCCGGTGGTCGAATGCTTCGGGCTGCGCATCAGCGTGACCGAGGTGGCGGACCGGCGCGTGGAATGGGCGATTGTGGAAAAGCTGCCGCCCTCTTCCGAAGATTTGGATAAAGACTCGAAAGGATGATGATTCCCATGGAAGCATTGAAGCAACGCATACTGCGCGACGGGCGCGCCGTGAACGAGCAGATATTGATTGTGGATTCCTTTCTCAACCATCAGGTCGATGTGGAGCTCATGCGCTTGGTGGGCGAAGCTTTTGCCGAACGCTTTGCGCAGGCGAAGCCGAACCGCATCGTAACCATTGAGGCGTCCGGCATCGCTCCCGCGGTCATGACCGCGCAGTGCCTAAGGCTGCCCATGGTGATATTGAAAAAGAGCGCCAGCCGCGTGCTGAGCGACGATATTGTGCAAACGGAGGTATTCTCGTTTACCAAGAACGCGCCCTATCAGCTCACGCTCAAGCGCCAGTTCATCGAAAACGGCGACCGCGTGCTGCTGATTGACGATTTCCTCGCCAACGGGGAAGCCGCGCTCGGCGCCTGCCGCCTGATCGAACAGGCGGGCGCCACGGTCGCGGGCATTGGCGCGGTCATTTGCAAGGCGTTTCAGCCCGGGCTGCAAAAGCTGCGCGATCAGGGCTACGACGTAGACGCGCTGGCGAAAATTCGAAAAATGTCGGAAGGGACCATTGAATTTGATGAAGCGTAATATCACACCGCTATGGGCGGGCGAAGCCCCCTACGCCGCCGAATCCCCTAGTCCGCGTATGCCTGCGCTCACGGAATACGCTTGCCCTGGCAGTCGCGGCGCGGTGATCATATGCCCGGGCGGGGGCTACGAGATTAAGGCGGACCACGAGGGCGCGCCGGTGGCGCAAATGCTGAACGAGGCGGGCATATCCGCCTATGTGCTGGACTACCACGTGTATCCATGCGCCATGCAGGCGCCATTAAGCGACGCGCTTCGCGCCATACGGCTCGTTCGGCATATGGGCTACGAGCTGGTCGGCATACTGGGCTTTTCGGCGGGCGGACATTTGGCGTGCAGTGCGAGCACCCTGTACGATTGGCTGAAGCCGGAACGCGGCGACGAGATTGACGCGCTCTGCGCCAGACCGGACGCGCTCATAGCCTGCTACCCCGTGGTCACCATGGGGCGCTATACCCACATCGGTTCGCGCGACCGCCTGCTCGGCGCGCTCGCGCAGGACGAATCTACGCAGCGCAGATTCAGCGCGGAGCTGAACGTAACCCCGAACACCCCGCCGGCGTTCCTTTGGCACACCGCCTCGGACGACGGCGTGCCCGTGCAGAATACGCTGCAGCTCGCCGCCGCGTACGCGCAAAACGGCGTTCCCTTTGCGCTGCACGTGTTTCCGCAGGGACCGCACGGATTGGGACTGGCGCCGGAATATCCCGATATTGCCCGCTGGGCGGAGCTCTGTCAGGATTGGCTGCGGCGGCTGGGCTTTGCCGAGGTCGCGAGGTAGCCATGCTGGAAGAATTGCTCATCGCCTCCGCCGCCAAGATGGGGATTACGATATCCAAGGCGCAGTGCGCACAATTGGAGCGCTATCGGGATATGCTGGAGCGGGCGAACGCGCAGTTTAACCTGACGCGCATACCCGCCGACGATCAGGAATTCATCGATCGCAACGTGCTGGATTGCATCAGCCCCCTGTGCAGCGAACGCTGGCAAAACGTGCGCTATGCGGCGGACGTGGGCTCCGGCGCGGGGTTCCCGGGCATTCCGCTGGCGATTATGCGCCCCGACGTGCGCTTTGTGCTGATGGAGGCGCTCGACAAGCGAGTAAAATTTCTGCAAGCGGTGATTGACGAGCTCTCGCTCAATGCTGAGGCGGTACACGGGCGCGCCGAGGTCTTCGGGCAAGACGGCGTCTATCGGGAACAATTCGATTTGGCGGTTTCGCGCGCGGTCGCGCCGGTCAACATACTTTGTGAATTCCTGCTGCCGCTGGTGAAGCCCGAAGGCTGGATGCTCGCCTTAAAGGGACCCGGCGCGCAGGAGGAGCTGAATCAGGCGGAGGGCGCCATCGCGCTTTTGGGCGGCGATCGCACCTTCATTGAACCGGTCAGCATTCCCGAGCGCGATTGGCGGCACTGCCTGCTTTGGACGCACAAGGGCGCGCAAACGCCGCAGGGCTACCCGAGGCGCGCGGGCATTCCCGAAAAACGCCCGCTGAGCGCGCCCAAATCCAGTGCTTCCCCGCGATAATTTACTAACCATTAACCCAAACAGTCCTTCTGAGCGCATAATCGAGCGTTATAATACGTCCGAATCTAAAGAGGAGGACAAAATGTCATGAAAAAGATTATTGCATTGGTTTTGGTAATGATGTTTGCCGTATGCGCTCTGACCGCGTGCAGCAAGAAAGCCACCGATACCGCGAAGCAGGCGACCGAGCAGGCTGCGGAAGAAGTGAAGGAGACCGTTGAGGAGACCACCGAAAAGGTCGAAGAAGCCGCGGAAGAAGCGGTGGAGGAAGTAAAGGAAGCCGCGGAAGAGGCTGCCGAAACCGTTGAGGAAGCGGTAGAAGAAGTAACCTCCGGCAACTAATTTCCACAATTGCACAAAAAGCGCCCTTTCGAAATGCGGGAAGGGCGCTTTTTTGTCTACAGCTTTCCCCCGCTTAATCGAAACGCGATTGAAGCGGCGCGCGCATTTGCGGTATGCTGGCATGGAATGAAGCTTTCGGAGGGGAACGGTCAATGTCCATACGGGAAAACTACAACCACACCATTTACGCCAGCTATATCGGCTACATTACGCAGGCCATCGTCAACAATTACGCGCCGCTTTTGTTCCTGACCTTCTCGCGGCAGTACGCGCTGACGCTGGATCGCATTACGCTGATTACCACCGTGAATTTCGCCGTACAGCTACTGGTGGATCTGCTTTCCACGCGCGTGGTTGATCGCATCGGCTACCGCGTGTGCATTGTGTTCGCGCACATAGCGGCGTGCCTCGGGCTGGCGGGACTTTCCATACTGCCAAACCTGCTGCCCAACCCCTATACCGGCATATTGATTTCGGTAATATGCTACGCCATAGGCGGGGGACTGATCGAGGTATTGATCAGCCCCATTGTGGAAGCCTGCCCCACGGAAAAGAAGGAGGCGGCGATGAGCCTGCTGCACTCCTTCTACTGCTGGGGACACCTTGCGGTAATATTGCTGTCCACGCTGTTCTTTACCGCCGCAGGCATAGAGCGCTGGAATATACTGGCGCTGCTGTGGGCCATTGTGCCGCTGATCAACAGCTTCTATTTTTCGGCGGTCCCGCTCTACTCCATTACGCAGGATCGCGAACCTATGTCCATTCGCAGCCTGTTTGCCCAGAAGATCTTTTGGGTATTGATGGTGGTTATGGTATGCGCGGGCGCTTCCGAGCAGGCGATGAGCCAGTGGGCTTCCGCCTTTGCCGAATCTGCGCTGCACGTTTCCAAGACCATGGGCGATTTGGCGGGTCCCTGCGCGTTCGCGCTGCTGATGGGCATCGCCCGCGCGTTTTACGGCAAGTACGCCGACCGCATTCCCCTCAAGCGGATGATGATGGGCTGCGCGGCGCTGTGCATCGCGGCGTATCTGGTGGCTGCGCTCTCGCCCAACCCCGTGCTGGGGCTGATCGGCTGCGCCGTTTGCGGCTTCTCCGTGGGCATATTCTGGCCGGGCACCTTCTCCATTGCCGCTTACAATATGCCCGCCGCCGGAACCGCCATGTACGCGCTCATGGCGTTGGCGGGCGACGTGGGCTGTTCGGGCGGACCCACCGTGGTTGGGCTGGTCGCCAACGCCTCGGGCGGCAATTTAAAGCCAGGGCTATTGGCTGCGCTGGTGTTTCCGCTGTTCATACTGGCGGGCATTAGCCGCTTGAAGCATCGTCAGCGCTAAAGGCGCGTTCATTCAAATCGAAAAGGAAAAAGTCCGCGGCGAAACGGTCGCGGACTTTTTCTTTATACGTGCGTTGGCAATTCAAGCTCGCGCACAATGGGTACGCCGTGCTTTTCCAATATGCGCTTTGCCTCCTGCACAATTTGCGGGCGGTACAGCGCCTCGGGCTGGTGGGCGTCGCAGCCGAGTACGGCGGTCAAGCCCTCCTCGCCCGCGATTTCCCAAAAGCGCTTTACGGGGTATGGGCGATGCTCCGCAAAGCCCAGCAAGTTGAATTCAAGCGGTCTGCCCAACGGCTTGAGCGCCTTACAGAGCGCGCGCATATGGCGTTCGTAGGTTTGCGCATCGCCCGTGTAGTGAATGAGATCCGGATGCGCCAAATAGAGGAAGCGCCCCGTCCTTTGCCCCTCCAGCGCCTGCGCGCAGTAATCGGCGAGCACCTGCTCGTCCTTCGTCTCGCGCCCGCTGTACCAGCCGTCGTATTCATTGTGCGTAAAGTGCTGCCCCTGCACAAAGTACTCTATGGGGTAATCCTCGCAATAGCGCAGCAAGGCTTCAAAGTGGCTGGGGTAGTACTCCGCCTCCAGACCGATATGAATTTCGATATCGTTCTGATATTCCCTTTTCAAATCGGTCAACGTTTTACAGTAATCGTCCAGCTGGTTCAGGCGCATTCTGAAGCCGGATACGTGCCCCTCGGGAAAGGGATAGGGCGTATGGTCCGCAAAGCCCAGTACGCGCATTCCCGCCCGAATGGCGGTTTCAATGTATTCCCGTTCCGTGCCCTGCGCGTGGTTGCAGCGCCATGTGTGGGTGTGATAATTGGCGAATATTCCGCCTTCTTCGATTCTGCTCATAAATTAGCGCACCTCGTTGCCGTTGGTCTTGCCCGCAAAGAAATCCGTTACGTTCTGCAAAGTGGTCTGCGCGATATTGGCGAGCGCCTCCTGCGTTAAGAACGCCTGATGGCTGGTGACCAGCACATTGGGCATGGAAATGAGCCGCGCCAAAGTATCGTCTTCCATAATATGACCGGAGAAGTCCTCGAAGAATACGTCGCCCTCCTCCTCGTATACGTCGAGGCAGGCCGCGCCGATTTGGCGGCTCTTGATGCCGGAGAGCAGCGCCTCCGCATCGATCAACGCGCCGCGCGAGGTATTGACAATGACCACGCCCTTCTTCATGTACTGCATGGAGTAGCCGTTGATCAGGTGGTGCGTATCCTCGGTGAGCGGGCAGTGCAGCGAAATAATATCGCTCTGGCGGAACAGATCGTTCAGCGACACGTATTCAATGCCCGAATCCTTGGCGGGATACACATCGTACGCGATCACCCGCATACCAAACCCGCGGCAGATATCGATGAACACCCGCCCGATGCGCCCCGTGCCGATCACGCCCACGGTTTTGCCGTGCAGGTCGAACCCGACCATGCCGGAGAGCGAGAAGTTGAAATCTCTGGTGCGGATATACGCCTTATGGGTGCGGCGGATGATGGTGAGCAGCATAGCCATGGCGTGCTCCGCGACCGCATAGGGCGAATACGCCGGCACGCGCATCACGGTGATTTTATCCTTAGCGGCGCGCAGATCCACATTGTTGTAGCCCGCGCAGCGCAGGGCAACCAGCTTGATATTGCGGCTTGCGAGCGCATCGATCACGCGATCGTTCACGGTATCGTTGACGAAGGGAATGACCGCGTCGTAGCCATCGGCGAGCGATACGGTATCCTCGGTGAGGTTTGCATCGAAAAACTTGATATCCACATCAAAATCGCCCTGTATGGCTTCAAACGCCGCCCGATCGTAGGGCTTGGTATCAAACATGGCGAGCTTTAGCATAGCCGTTTCCTCCTGTATGCGTTTCTACTGGCTATTATACTTCATGAACCTTTATGGATGTATGCGCAGGCGCGTTAAAAATACCGCCGAGCGCGTTCGGCGGTTTAAAGGTTGAAGCGGTATGCATCGGAATAGAACCTAGGACCTTTTGCGCAGATACGCTTCGTAGCACATTCCCATGACCCATGCGGTCACGGCGGCGATGAAGTAGAGCGTAAGGCTCATCCAATGCACGGTAAACGGCGTAGCCAGATAGGCGCTGGTGAGCGCGCCGGTGGCGATATCGGCGGGAATGAACAAAAGCAGTATGAGCGCTAAACAGAAAAAGCCGTTGCGCCGAAGCAGCATGGTGAACAATATGCCCGCCCAGAGCGCGCCCAGCCATAGGGCGGCGACCGGTATGCCGACCGCCCAAAGCCATACGCCGCCCATATGCATCGCATGATAGGTCACGTACTGCGTAAGCCCCAGCAGCAGGAAGGTCAACACCGTAAAGCACGCCATTGCCTTGATAAACCGCAGTCGGAAGGTTTGAATGTACACCAGCACGGGAACCATGATGGTGAGCATAGCGCCCGCGACAATCCAGCCCCACGTGAGCTTTTGCTCCACGGCAAAGTTCACCACCATGGATATGACGGTCGCCAAAAACGCCAAGGTGACGATGCTCCAACGCAGATAGCGCTGCTGCGTATCCAGCGCGTCCCATATGCGGGGCATGGGCATATCCAAGTGGAACTCTCCGCGGGCGCGCGCATAGTATTCGCGGCACTGCGCGCACTGGCGAATGTGCTGCGAGATCATGCGCGTAGACGCGCGGCTTTCCCTGCCGTTTAGACCGATGAGGTCCCGAATGATTTCGCACTCGCCGCGATTCATGCCTACCGCTCTCCTCCAGATCTCATTTACGTTACAATTGCAGCGCCGCCCGCGCCTTTTCCACAAAGCGCGATTGCACCGCTTCCAGCGCGCCCAGCCCCTGCAGGCGCAGCGCAACATCGAAGCCCTTCGCCGTGAGACGCGATTTCCACGAATCCTGCTGATCGCCCGCCATATCCACCTTGGCGTGATCGCCCGCCACCAGCATAAGCGGCATGAGCGTGACCCTGCGCTCGCCCTGCTGCATAAGCGCGTTCAGCGTTTCATCCAGCGTATAGTCGCCCTCCACGCAAGCGAGGCGCACGCGATCGGTCAACCGCTCCGCGAGCCGCCTGTAGATCGCGTTCGCGGGGTGATCGGTGCCGTGCCCCATCGCCAGCAGTACGCGTCCCTCTCGCTGGGCGATGCCGTCCAGCAGATCGCTCATCCATTCGATATCCGCCTCGGTATCGATAAGCGGCGCGGACACGGGAACGCCCCCCGCCGCCCGCTCGACCATTTCGTATTCGTTGCCGCGGATGATATGGGTCGGAATCAAGGCGAGCTTTTCATAGCCCTCGCTTTGCAGGCGCGCCAGCGCCTCTATTTCGTTTTCAATATGCGCGCCCCGCGCGTTGAGCTTTTGCGCGATTCTGCGGCTGGTCCAAGCGCGCGCCACGGTCCAATCGGGAAACGCCGCGCGCAGCGCCTCCTCCACGGGTACTATGCAATCCCGTTCCGCGTCCGCATGGGTGGTGCCGAAGCTGACCGCGATCATCGCCTGTTTCATTGTAGATTCCTCCCCTCTTCTCGTCTATTGTGTTTAATGGCGTACAGCCCCTCGTCCGCCGCCTGTATGAGCGCCTTATGGTCCATGCCCTCCGTCCAGCGGGCATAGCCGATGCTCACGGTAATATCATAGCTCCGCCGGCGATCGCCGCCGTTCAGCTGCGCGCGCACGCTTTCGCAAAGGCGTTCCACGTCCTCGCGCGTACCCTCCATTACAATAATGAATTCGTCGCCGCCGTAGCGCGCGATATACGGGCGCTTGGGGTACGGCTTGCAGGCGAGCTTGAGCGCGGTCGAAAGCTCCACCAGCGCGCGGTCGCCTTCCAAGTGACCATAGGTATCGTTAATGGTCTTGAAGTAATCCAGATCGATCATCAGCAGGTAGAGATCGCCTTCGTGGTTCTTCAACTTATAGTTCATAAATCCGATGAGGTTTTGGCGGTTGTTCACCTGCGTGAGCTTATCCATGGAGATTTGGTGATTGACCGTGCCGGTATAAATGCACAAAAGCTCGATCATCACACTGACGCATATGACCGGAATGCGCTCGCCCGCGTAGGAGAGCAGCAGCGCGCACAGTATGCAGAGCGGAAACGAGGCGGTCAGACACATATGCCCCTTCTGCGCCGGATCGGATTCAAAGCCCGACTGCCGGAGCAGATTGACGGACGAGGGCAGCGAGCACAGCACCAGCAGCCCAAGCAGCGCGCGGAACATGAAGTTGCGCACATACGCGTTGGACGAATCAATTGCGAATATCCAATGGGTGCGCAGATTGACCGCCACCAGCGCAAAGCCCGCGCACATGAGCAAGCGAAGCGCCAAACGGGTATTTTTATTTTCATACAGCGCGCTATGCACCACCGATTCCGCATAGCCGCCCCAGCAATACACGCCCCAAATGAGCGTAATAAAATACGCCGATTTGAGCGCATAGGAAAGCGGCGCCACCAACGAGTCGATTATGATAATCCGGTTGAACAGCGTAAATAAAAAATTGGAAATAAAATTGAGCGTAAAGCTGCAAAGCATTCGCTTGAGCCAAAGCTCCGTGGTGGAATTGGAATCGCTCCGCACCGCCCAGTACAGCAGCAGCCCCACCACAATGATGCAAATAAAGTAGACCTCTGCGTAAAGAATTGCCTCCATTTTGTTCCCCCTCGGGGCGGTTTGCACTGCCAAAGCGCTCAACCGCATACTCCTGTAGTGTAGATTATAGCGTAATCGCGCCCGCTTGGCAAGGGGCGTTTATCGATTGCGATGTTTTTGGCGCTGTGCAGAAGTTACTGTTCAGCCTACGGCTTCACAGTAGGTGGACGGGGGGACGCGTCCCCGCCACTACCACCCCCTCAGGTTTTGCTAAAACCGCTGCGCGGTTTTCGGGCGCAAAACCTGCAAGGAAGCGGACACTTGGTCCGCGTCCTCGCGGCGTACACGCCGCCGCTGCGGATTGAATGTCGGGGATTGCGATCCCCGACACCCCATGGGTGAATGGTAACGTGCATAAAAATGCGATCGGGACTTGAATTTACCGGAAATGAACGCTATAATGGATTCATAACAAAACACAGGAGGAGACGACAATGGCAGGATTACTGGACGGACTGAACGAAGCGGCTGCAAAGCTGCAAAACCTAGGCGGCAAAGCGCTGGAGGGCGCGAAGGACTTGGTGGAAAAGGCGAAGCCTTCCGTAGAAGAGGGCTTGAATAAGGCGGTAGACAGCGCGAAGGAGCTGTACGAAAAGGCAAAGCCCGCCGTGGAAGAGGGCATTGGCAAGGCGGTGGATGGCGCAAAGCAGCTCTACGATAAGGCCGCCCCCGGCGTAGAGCAGGGCGCGGAAAACGCGAAGGGCTTTTTCCAGAACCTGACGGACGGTCTCTCCGGCAAGAAGGAGCAGGTCGAGGCGGAGGTGCAGTCGGTCGCGGAAAAGACCGGCGACGTATTGCAGCAGATCGACGCGGAGGTACAGGAGCAGCTCAAGAACATTCGCGCCTCCCAGTCCGGTTCGAATATCATTTCCGATTTTATCTCCGGCAAGGCGAAGAGCGCCGAGCAGAGCTACCAAGAAACCTCCGCCAAGGTGGAGGAAGCCGCCGCGAAGGTGGAAGAAGCGGTGGCGAAGCTGCGCGAATCCACCATTGCCGGCGCGGAGATTCTCTCCGACGAATCCGAGGATGAGGAAACGCCGGAGGAATAAGCTCCTTACTATTACAAAAACGGGAAGGAACCGATCGGTTCCTGCCCGTTTGTTATATTCGAATTACTTTTTCTTCATGAAGCTGGGCACATCCGGCGTGAAACCGCGCCGAGACTGGGTGCGGCTCTCCTGATAGTCGTCCTGATAAACCCGCGAGGTTCTGGGACGGCTCTGCGAGGAGGTCGACGTTCTGCGCTCCGGCTGATAGGGCTCGTCGCTTTCGCGAACGCGCTCGCGCGCCGGACGGGTTCTGCGCTCCTCGAAAATGGGCGATACGCTCTCCTCGTCCGCATAGCTGCGATTGGCGCGCGCCGCCGCGGGCGCTTCCGCCTCTTCCTCTTCGGCGTAGGACAGCTTGGAAGCCTTGGGCGCCGCCGCGCTGGGCTTTTCGAAGCCGGTCGCGATGACGGTAATCTTCACCTCGTCGGTCAGGCTCTCGTCGATGCCCGCGCCGAAAATGATGTTCGCCTCGGGATCCGCCGCCGCGGAGATGAGCTGCGCCGCCTCGTTGACATCCAGCAGGGACATATCGGCACCGCCGGTAATGTTGATGAGTACCGCGCGCGCGCCGTCGATGGAGGTTTCCAGCATCGGGCTGGAGATGGACTGCTTGGCGGCGTCGATCATGCGGGTCTCGCCCGTGCCGATGCCGATGCCCATATGCGCCAAGCCGCGGCTCTGCATCACGGTGCGCACATCCGCAAAGTCCAAATTGATGAGCGCCGGTACGGCGATCAGGTCGGAAATGCCCTGAATGCCCTGACGGAGCGTATCGTCGGCAATGCGGAACGCCTCGGTCACAGTAGTGCCCTTGGTGACTACGGAGAGCAGGCGATCGTTCGGCACGACCACCAGCGTATCCACCGCCGCCTTCAGGCGCTCAATGCCCGATTCGGCGTTCTTCATGCGCTGTCTGCCCTCGAACAGGAAGGGCTTGGAAACCACGCCGATGGTCAATATGCCCATATCGCGCGCGATTTCAGCGATGACGGGCGCCGCGCCCGTGCCGGTGCCGCCGCCCATGCCGCAGGTCACGAATACCAGATCCGCGCCCTTGACCACCGCGGCGATATCCTCGCGGCTCTCCTCCGCCGCCTTCTGCCCGATTTCGGGGTTCGCGCCCGCGCCCAGACCCTTGGTGAGCTTATCGCCAATCTGGATCTGCTTGGGCGCTTTGGACATTGCCAGCGCCTGACTGTCGGTATTGACGGCGATGAACTCCACGCCCTTCAAACCGGCGTCTACCATGCGGTTGACCGCATTGGTGCCCGCGCCGCCTACGCCTACAACGCGAATCGCGGCAAACTTACCTTCCTCGTTGATCATTTCCATATCTTCAAATTCCAACACAAGGCATCCCCCTCGCTATTTCAGATTGCTTTTTTACGCTTTACGCCTGCCTGCCCCGAAAAAAGCCTTTGACTTTGCTCAGGGGACTTCCTTCTTCCTGCTTGACCTGCTCCACCGAGTCGAACGCCAAATCCGCCAGCCCCAGCGACGAGGCGTATACGGGGCTGTTCAACTCGGAGGTCTTCGCCGCCGCCAGCTTGACCGGACGACCGATGCCCGCCGACAGGTTTTCCTTCGCGCCGCGCATCATGGCGATGCCGCCGCCGGTAAGGTAGATCTGCGATCTTGCGCCAAGGTAGCGACCCGCGTCGTTGCGAATGGTCAAATCGATCATGTGCGTGAGCTCGTTCATGTTGGCTTCCAGACACTCGCTCACCACCTCGCGCGGCACCGTAACGCGCGTGCCCGCCTCGTCCGATACCTCGGAGAACGTATCCTTATCCATATCGTCCGGATTGAATACGTAATCGCGCTTGATCTGCTCCGCCGTCTTCATAGGAATGTTCAGCTGCTCCGCCAGCGCCGCCGTCATGTGACCGCCGCCCTGCGGAATGATGGCGTGGTAGGTAATGGCGTCGCCCTCGACCACGCTGATCTCGGTGTTGAGATAGCCGCAGTCGATCAGCATCACGCCCCTGTCGCGCTCATCCAGCGAAGGGAGCAGCAGCGCCTCGCCCAACGTGCTGGACAAAAAGCCCAGTATGGTCACGCCAAGCACGCCCATCATCTCGCTGATGTCCTCTATAACCACCGGCTCCGCCACGATGAACGATACCGACGCCTTCAGCCTTGAGCCGTTGCCCTCGGGGCGCATGGTTCGTTTGCCGTCGTCCACCATGTACCATGCGGGAGAGCGGTGCAGCACCAGACACCCGCTGTCCTCCAGCTCCAGCTGCTCCGCCGCCGCGTCCATCACCGCGTTCACGGCGTTTTCATCAATCACGCCCTCCGGCACGTCGATCTCCGCCTCGCAGCTGCGCACGTGCATGAACTCCCCGGGAACGCCCACGTAGATTTCCTGCACATGGATGCCCGCCTCCATTTCGGCGGCGGCGATGGAATCGTGCACGCGCTGCACCATTTGGCGCGGCGTGTTCCAGTCTCCATCCATATAGCCATCGTACGGAACGGTTCCGGAACCGATGATATCCAGCCTGCGCATTCCGCTGTTCTGCGCAATGAGCGTAACGATTTTCGACGTTCCAAAGTCGATGGCGGCAATTTGCGTCTTCATGCTTTGTATGACCACCTTGCTCCTGTATGCACACAGGTTTCCGCTAACATATTCCCATTATACATTGAATTTGGGTGGGATGCAAATTGGAAAACGCCCAAAAATGCCCTTTTGGGCAGTTGTCGAAAATGTTTCAAATTCCAGCCAACTTGTCGTTACACAAATCGGCTGGAATTTTCGCGAAATTTACCAAATTTAATTTTACAAGGGCGCTTATTCCGTTTCCATTCACCCAATGGGGGTGTCGGGGGTCGCAACCCCTGACATTCAATCCGCAGCGGCGGCGTGTACGCCGCGAGGACGCGGACCAAGTGTCCGCTTCCTTGCAGGTTTTGCGCCCGAAAACCGCGCAGCGGTTTTAACAAAACCTGAGGGGTGGCAAGGTTGAAAACCCAAAAGGGT
>JAFUAR010000347.1 GCA_017460585.1 Clostridia bacterium | reverse complement strand
CGTCCTCGCGGCGTACACGCCGCCGCTGCGGATTGAATGTCGGGGGTTGCGACCCCCGACATCCCCATGGGTGAATGGTAACGCGCCATTGATGTTTCTATAACGGCATAACCTCCACGGAGATCATTCGCCCCTTCGACCCCTTTTCCAAACCTTAAACTCCTCATTCCCTTTTGCGGTTGACATTCCACACTCGGAGTGATACCCTGTTTACGTTACTGTTATTTCTGGTATTGTATATCAGATAGCGAGTTTTTATTTTTGCAAAATAGGGAGTGATTCTCCATGAAACTGATTAAAAAAATCTACTGCCGCGCCTATCAGGAGGGCTTTCGCATCGCTATGCCCTTTCTGCCCTACCGCAAGCCGCTGATTCTGCACGACGTGACCGAACTGCCCGCGCTGTATCGCAAGCAAGGCTGCAACAAGCCGTTTCTGGTTACGGATAAATCCATCATCGCCCACGGGCTCACGGATTCGCTGATCGAGGCGTTCCACAAAGAAAAGATGGATTTTGAATTGTTCGACGATACCGTCGCCAATCCCACCTCTGACGTAATTGAAGAGGGCGTTCGCCGCTATAAAGCGACGGGATGCGACAGTTTAATCGGCTTTGGCGGCGGCTCCTCAATCGATACGGCGAAGGCAATCGGCGCGTGTATCGCCCGTCCGGACAAGACGCTGGCTCAGATTACCGGCAACCTCAAGGTGCACAAGAAGCTGCCCTATCTATCCGCCATTCCCACCACCGCGGGTACCGGCAGCGAATGCACGCTGGCGGCGATTATTACCGATTCAAAGACCCACCGCAAGCGCGCGATGAACAGTTTTTCGCTGCTGCCCAAGTGCGCGGTACTCGACCCCAAGCTCACCATTACGCTGCCGCCGCACCTCACCAGCACCACTGGCGTAGACGCCATGACCCACGCCATAGAGGCGTACATCGGTCAATCCACCACGCGCGAAACCCGCGCCGAAGCGCTGGAAGCGGTTAAGCTGGTATTTGGCAATGTGGAAAAGGCCTACCGCAACGGCGCCGATCTGGAGGCGCGCGCGAATATGCTGCAGGCGGCATATCTGGCGGGCGACGCGTTTACCAAATCCTACGTAGGTTACGTACACGCCGTGGCGCATTCTCTGGGCGGACAATACAATATTCCACACGGTTTGGCAAACGCGGTGCTGCTGCCCATTGTATTGAAGGAATACGGCAGCTGCGTTTGGAAAAAGCTGCACCAGATCGCCGACTACGCTAGTCTCTCCAAACCGACCGACAGCGATGAAGCAGCCGCGAACACACTGATTCAGGCGATACTGGATTTGAACAAGCGCATGAATATTCCCACCAAGCTGGAAGGCATTCGCGAAGAAGATCTGCCGGTGCTCACGCGCAACGCCGACAAGGAGGGCAACCCCCTCTATCCCGTGCCCACGCTGTGGGACGCGAAGCAGTTGGAAAAAATCTACAGACTGGTAATGAAATAAGCTTGCCAAAAGGAGGGCGTATCCATGACCACACAGGCGATTTTGGAAGCGCAGCGCGCCTATTTTCAAACGGGAGAAACGCTCCCGCTGGCGTTTCGCATATCGATGCAGAAAAAGCTGAAAGCCGCCATATCCAAATGGTCTGACCGGCTGGGCAAGGCGCTCGAACAGGATCTGGGCAAGAGCGCCATGGAAGGCTTCATGTGCGAAACGGGACTGGTACAAGGCGAAATATCGTATTTGCTGCGCCACATACGGCACATGGCGCGGGAGCGCAGGGTCATTACCCCCATTCCGCAAACCTTCTCCCGTTGCTATGTAAAGCCTTCGCCCATGGGCAATGTGCTGATTATGAGCCCATGGAACTACCCTGTTCTACTCACGCTGAGCCCGTTGGCGGATGCGATTGCCGCCGGCAACACCGCCATTGTGAAGCCCAGCGCCTATTCCCCCGCCACCTCCAGCGCCATGGAGGCGATGCTGAAGGAGACCTTCCCGCCTGAATTCGTGGCGGTAGTGACAGGCGGTCGCGCCGAAAACCAAGATCTGCTCGCCCAACACTTCGATTTGATCTTCTTTACCGGCAGCCAGCGCGTAGGCAAGCTGGTTATGGCAAGCGCCGCGCGGTATCTTACCCCCGTGGTGCTGGAGCTAGGCGGAAAGAGCCCCTGTATTGTAGACGAAACGGCGGATATCGAACTCTCCGCGCGCCGAATTGTTTGGGGCAAATTTCTCAACCTCGGTCAAACCTGCGTGGCTCCGGATTACATACTATGCCAAAGCAGCGTAAAGGATAGGCTCATCGGCGCATTGAAGAAAGAAATCACGCGCCAATTTGGAGCAAAGCCTCTGGACAACCCCGATTACGGGCGCATTGTAAACGAAAAACACTTTGAGCGCGTGTTGGGCTTGATTGATCCCGCCAAGGCGGTATGCGGCGGAGAATCGCGCGCGGAAACGCGACAGATCGCCCCTACTGTGCTGGACAACGCCGATTGGAACGACGCAGCGATGGGAGAGGAAATATTCGGTCCGGTGCTGCCGGTGCTGACCTTTGAAACCGTCAACGAGCTGCCCGCCCTATTGGCGAACAAACCCAAACCGCTGGCGCTCTATGTTTTTTCAAAAAACAAGCAAAACATCGAATTGCTCACTTCCCGCTGTGCCTTTGGCGGCGGTTGCGTGAACGATGTGGTCATTCATTTAACCGTACCGGGCATGGCGTTCGGCGGCGTTGGTGAAAGCGGCATGGGCGGCTACCATGGACGGGATGGCTTCAAGGCGTTCTCGCATGAAAAGAGCATTGTAGACAAAAAGCTGTTTCTCGACTTGCCGATGCGCTACCAGCCGTTTACCAAACTCAACGAAACGCTGCTGCATATGTTTTTGCGATAATATTATTAGAGGGGACGATTCGCGACGGAATCGTCCCCTCTACTTTTGCCCGTTACATTTCTTTCAGCGCCTCGTAGCGCTCCTTTGCCAGCCTTGCGCCTTCCGCGAACAGCTCCTTTGCGTTTTCCGGGAAGGTACGTCTCAGCGAAGCGTAGCGCACTTCGCCATCCAAAAATTCCTCGTAAGGAAGACTCGGCGCCTTGGAATCCAGATGGAATTTCGGCTCCGCCTCGGGATTATAGCGGTACAGGTGCCAATAACCCGCCTCCACGGCGCGCTTCATTTCATCCTGCACCTTCGCCATGCCGCACTTGAGCCCGTGAGACTGGCAAGGCGCATAGGCGATAATGACGCTGGGACCGCGGAACTGCTCCGCCTCGTGCAGCGCGCGCACGAGCTGGGCGTTATCCGCGCCCATCGCCACCTGCGCCACGTACACGTTGCCATAGGTCATGAGCATACCGCCAATATCCTTCTTCGGGCGCTTTTTGCCGGAAGCGGCGAATTGAGCGACTGCGCCGACCGGCGTCGCCTTAGAGGACTGCCCGCCGGTATTGGAATATATTTCCGTATCGACAATGAGAATATTGACATCTTCTCCGCTGGCAATCACGTGATCCAAACCGCCAAAGCCGATATCATACGCCCAACCGTCGCCGCCATACATCCAGAAGGTCTTCTTGGAAAGCTGATCGCGGTAGCGCAGTATGGTCTTTGCGGTATCGTCGTTTCGCGCTTCCAGCGCCGCAATCAGCGCGCGACTGGCGGGCGCGGAGGCGTCAAAATCATCATAGGTTTCCAGCCAGCGATCAATCGCGGCGGCGAGCGCATCGTCGTTTGCCAAACCTTCGCGATAGGCCTGCAGGCGCAGCTTCTGCGCTTCGCGTTGCTGGCGCACAGATAGCACCATGCCCAGCGAGAACTCGGCGTTGTTTTCAAACAGAGAATTCGACCATGCGGGTCCATGCCCACAGCGGTTTACGGTGTAGGGAATGCCCGGCATTGCGCCGCCCCACGCCTGCGAGCAGCCGGTGGCGTTCGCCCAAAACACCCTGTCGCCATAGAGCTGGGTGAGCAGCTTGGCGTAAGGCGTTTCGCCGCAGCCCGCGCACGCGGCGGAGAATTCCAGCAACGGCTGGCGGAATTGGCTGCCCTTCACCGTGTACGGATCAAACAAATCGCCCTTATCGGAAAGCGTGAGCGCATACTCCCACTGATCCAGCGCCACTGGTACGCTTTCCACAGGCGCCATGGTGAGCGCCTTTTCCTTTGCGGGGCAGCAATTGGCGCAGCTGCCGCAGCCAGTGCAGTCCAATACGCTGATTTGCAGCGCATACCGCATACCCTGCGCCTGTTTTCCCTTCGCATTGGTCAGCTTCATGCCCTCGGGCGCGCGCTTCGCCTCCTCCTCGGAAAGCAGATAGGGGCGCACCACCGCGTGGGGGCACACATAGCTGCACTTATTGCACTGCAAGCATTTTTCCGGATCCCACACCGGTACCTGCGTGGCGATGCCGCGCTTTTCGTAGGCGGTTAAACCCATCTCCATAGAGCCATCGATATATTTGGCAAATGCGCTTACGGGCAGATCGTCGCCCTTTTGCGCGTTGATGGGATCCAGTATATTCGTAACGACAGCGGGCACGTTTCGCTCTTGCGCGGGCGCATCCTGTGCGTTCAACCACGCATCGGGCACGCTTACGCGCGACAAACCATCCTTGCCGGCGTCAATCGCGGCAAGATTTTTATTGACCACGTCCTCGCCCTTAGCGAAATAGGTTTTGGTCGCCGCCGCCTTCATGTAGCCCACCGCTTCATCCACTGGAATAATGGGCATTAGGTGGAAGAACGCGGATTGCAGCACCATATTGAAGTGACTGCCAAGCCCCAGCTCCCGCGCGATCTGTATGGCGTTTATGGTGTAGAAATTCAGCTTTTTCCGCGCGATTTCACGCTTTGCCGCCGCGGGCAGGTGTTTTTCAAGCTCCTGCGCATTCCACGGACAATTGAGCAGCAGCGTGCCGCCGGCTTTGACCTCCTGCGCGATATCGTACTTTTCAATATAGGTAGGATTATGACAGGCGACAAAATCCGCCTGCTTCACGTAGTAGGAGGCGCGAATGGGCGTATCGCCAAAGCGCAGGTGGCTCTTGGTCACACCATAGCTCTTTTTCGCGTCGTACTCAAAGTACGCCTGCGCAAACTTGCTGGTATGGCTATTGATGATTTCTACGGTATTCTTATTGGCGCCCACGGTACCGTCCGAACCCAAGCCCCAGAATTTGCAGCTGACTACTCCGCCTTCGTCGGGATAGAACGATTCGCCCTCCGGCAGAGAGAGGTGCGTCACATCATCCACAATACCAATGGTAAAGCTGTTTACGGGCTGCGCCGCGCGCAAATTCTCGTATACGGCTACGATCTGGGCGGGCGTGGTATCCTTGGAGGAAAGCCCGTAACGTCCGCCGACCACGGTCAGGTCGCTTCTTCCGCGCAGGGCGGTGCATACATCCTGATACAGCGGCTCGCCCGCGCTGCCCATTTCCTTGGTACGATCGAGCACGGCGACCGCTTTGCAGCTCTGCGGCAGCGCCGAAACGAAGCGCTTCACATCGAACGGGCGGAACAGGTGCACCTGAATCAAGCCCACCTTTTCTCCCTTGGCGTTCAGCGCGTCCACCACTTCTTCAATGCAGCCGCTTACGGAACCCATGGCGACGATCACGCGCTCGGCATCCGGCGCGCCGTAGTAATTAAAGGCGTGGTAGTTTCTTCCGGTCAGGGCGTTGATCTTCTCCATATAGTCTTCCACGATATCCGGAAGCTCCTGATACGCGCCGTTATTCGCCTCGCGCACCTGAAAATAGATATCCGGATTCTGCACCGTGGAGCGAATGAGCGGATGTTCGGGATTCAGCGCGTGCGCGCGGAATTCGTCCAGCGCTTCATAATCGATGAGCGCGCGCAAATCCTCGTAATCAATCTGCGCCACTTTGTCGATCTCGTGCGAAGTACGGAACCCATCAAAAAAGTGCATGAAGGGCACGCGCCCCTTGATTGCCGCCAGATGCGCCACGCCCGCCAGATCCATGACCTCCTGCACGCTGCCGGTCGCCAGCATGGCAAAACCGGTCTGGCGGCAGTTCATTACATCCGAATGATCGCCGAATATGGAAAGCGCGTGGGTGCCCACCGTGCGCGCCGCCACATGCAGCACCCCTGGGTGGCGCTGCCCCGCGATGCGGTGCATAACGGGGATCATTAGCATAAGTCCCTGCGAGGAGGTATAGCTGGTCGCCAGCGCGCCCGTTTCCAGCGCGCCGTGAACCGCGGCGATCGCGCCCGCTTCCGATTGCATTTCCACCAGCTGCACGGTTTGCCCGAACAGGTTCTTTTTTCCCTTCGCCGCCCATACATCGGTCTTACCCGCCATTGGCGAGGAAGGCGTAATGGGATAAATGGCCGCGATTTCGGTAAACGCGTACGCAATATACGCCGCCGCCTCGTTGCCATCCATGGTTACATAGTTGCGGTTGATCATGGGTGCTCCTCCTCATCCCCCGCGCGTCTCCCCGCGCGCGGAAAATCATTCATCAAACTTAATATCGAACAACTGCGCGCAGCTGCGCCAGAAGATATTCTCATATTCCTCTTCATCCAATTCCAGCCTGAGCAGGTAGTCGATTTCCCACTTCTGCGGCCAGAACGGATAATCGGTGCCATACATTACGCGCTCCGATCCGTACGCGCGAATGATCTGCTTCGCTTCCTGCGGCTTGAGCCAAAACAGCGAAGAAGAGGTATCGACATGGATATTCGGGTAAACGGCAAGCCTTGCGGCGGCTTCCTGCCACACGCTCCACCCGCCGAAGTGCGCGCCGATGAACTTGAGGTGCGGATACGCCTTCAACACCGGTTCTACGCGAGGCGGATTGGAATAATCATAACGGAAATCGCCCGTATGGACGCATACCGGAAGATCGCGCTCCTGACACATGGCGTATATGCGCATCGCGCGCGGATCATCCGCGTAAAAGCGCTGAATATCCGGATGCAGCTTCACGCCCTTCAAGCCCATATTGACCAAATCGTTGAAATCGCGCTCCAAATCGTCGGAATCCAGATGCATGGTGCCCATGCCGGTAAACCGACCGCCCGAGGCGTTCATGCTGTCGGCGATAAAGCGATTGATATGGTTCACCTGCTCCGGTTTGGTCGCCACCGAATGCACGATGAAATGGCATATGCCCGCCGCCTCGCCGGAGGTAATGAGCATATTCGCCGTGCCGTCGTAATGCTGGGAAGGAAGTCCATCGTAAAAGTGATCGACCGACTCCACCGCCTTATGCGCAATGGCAGTGGGATAAATATGGCAATGACTATCTATTATTTTCTGCATTGTAAATCGCTTTCATAGTCCACTTTTTGTACCGCAGGGGAAAACAATGTTTCCCCTGCGGTATTATAGCGCTTTTTTTACGCGGTTTCAATCGCGGCGTCCTTTTGCAGACCCAGCTTCTGCACCGCCTGTTCGCGCATTTTGTATTTTTGAATCTTGCCCGCGTCGTTCATTGGGAAAGAATCCACGAATTCAATATACTTGGGCACCTTGTGCTTCGCCATATGATCCAGCACGTACTGCTTCATTTCCTGAACGGTCATGGCTTCGCCTTCCTTCAATATAATGCACGCCATGATCTCCTCGCCCATTGCCTTATCCGGCACGCCGATGACCTGTACATCGGAAACCTTGGGATGGGTATATATGAATTCCTCGATCTCCTTGGGGTAGATATTTTCGCCGCCGCGAATAATCATATCCTTCAAACGACCGGTAATGCGATAGTTCCCCTCCGGCGTGCGGCAAGCAAGGTCGCCCGTATGCAGCCAACCATCCTTGTCGATGGCGGCCGCGGTCGCCTTGGGCATTTTGTAGTAGCCCTTCATAATATTGTAGCCGCGCGCCACAAATTCTCCGATGACCTCGTCGGGACAATCTTCGCCCGTTTCGGGATCCACGATCTTGCACTCCACCTCGGGGAACGCGCTGCCTACGGTGGTAACGCGCACCTCCAGCGGGTCGGTCGTACGGCTCATGGTACAACCGGGGGATGCCTCCGTTTGCCCGTATACAATGACGATCTCGCTCATATGCATCTTATCCACCACGTCGCGCATGACCGCGATGGGGCAAGGGCTGCCCGCCATAATGCCGGTACGCATGAAGCTGAAATCCGTCTTGGGGAAATCCTCGTGCGCCAGCATGGCGATGAACATGGTCGGCACGCCGTGGAAGGCGGTAATGTGCTCGTTGTTGATGCACGCCAGCGATGATTTGGGCGAGAAATACGGCAGCGGCAATATGGTTCCGCCGTGGGTCATGGTAGCGGTCATGGCCAGCACCATGCCGAAGCAGTGGAACATGGGAACCTGAATCATCATGCGGTCGGCGGTGGAAAGATCCATGCCGTCGCCGATGCACTTGCCGTCGTTGACAATATTATAATGCGTAAGCATAACGCCTTTGGGGAAACCGGTGGTGCCGGAGGTGTACTGCATATTGCACACATCGTTCACATCCACCTGCGCCGCCATGCGCTTCACCTCTTCCAGAGGCGTGCGCGAGGCGTATTCCAGCGATTCCTCCCAAGTGAGCGCGCCGGGCATACGGAAGCCTACGGTTATTACATTGCGCAGGAAGGGCAAACGGCGGGCGTGCAGCGGCGCGCCGGGCTTGGTATTCTTCAATTCCGGACAGAGCTCGTTGATGATCTCGCGATAATTCGAATCGCGATAACCCTCGATCATGACCAGCGTATGCGTATCGCTCTGGCGCAGCAGGTATTCCGCCTCGTGAATCTTATAGGCAGTATTCATGGTGACCAGTACCGCGCCGATCTTGGTCGCCGCCCAGAAGGTCAGGAACCACTGGGGCACGTTAGTCGCCCAGATGGTGACCTTGGAGCCCGCGCGCACACCCAGCGAAATCAACACGCGCGCAAACTCATCCACATCGTCGCGGAACTGGCTATAGGTGCGGGTATAATCCAGTGTGGTAAAGCGAATAGCGAGCTGATCGGGAAATTCCTCCACCATGGTATCCAATACCTGCGGGAATGTCTTTTCGATCAGCGATTCCTGCTTCCACACGTAATTGCCGGTGTGCTGCTTATTCCAATAGAGATGGCGCTTGTGCAGGCGCGTGCTCTCGAAGCGGCTCATGCTGCTCTGGAAGTGCGTCAGTATGATTTCGATATCCGACAGCCCGTCGATCCACGCGGGGTTCCACTGAATGGAGATAAATCCATCGTAATTCACCGAGCGCAGGGCGTTCATCATATCCTGAATGGGCAGTTCGCCTTCACCGATGAGCTCCGGCACCGCCGCGCCGGACTCTATGCGATAATCATGCAGATGCACATGGCGCACGTACGCACCCAAATTGGTAATGGTGGTCTCCGCGTCCTCGCCGGAGCAAACCGCGGTGGAATGCATATCCCATACCGCCGCCAGACGGTCGTCTGAAAAGCGATTCAGCAAATCGCGCAGGCGCTCGGTATCGGCATAACTGCCGGTGGTCTCTACCAACAGCGATACGGGAGAATCGCCCAACAGCTCCAACAGCTGCCCGACGCGCTCGGCGCAAGCCGCCTGATGATCGTTTACGGTATGAATGCCGATGTACGGCACGCCCAGATTGACCGCCGCGGCGATGCACTCGCTCAGTTCGCTCGGGAAATCCGGCGCGTCAAAATCTCCCACGGTATCGATACAGGGAATGGAAAGCCCCTGATTGGTCAAACCTCGGCGCGTACGGGCGGCGAGCTCCGGATTGGTCGGGCTCCCCTTGCCCTGAAATACCGTACCGCGAATATCGTACAGTTCCACGCCGTTCAGCTTCGCATCGGTCGCCGCGGCGCAGAAGCCCTGCCAGTCGATATCTTTCCAATATTGAATGGAGAATGACAGCTTCACGAAATCATTCCTCCTCGTACACAATCTTGTTGAGCGCGCTCAGATACGCGCGAATGGATGCGCCGATAATATCGGTGGAAATGCCGTTGCCGGAGTACACGCGACCATCCGCGCGCAGCTTGACCAGCGCGCTGCCCATCGCGTCGCGACCCTCGGTCACGGTTTGAATCTGGAAGTCGTCCAGTTCGTAGTGATGCCCGATGATCTGCTCGATGGCGAGGAACGAAGCGTCGATGGGACCGTCGCCCACGCCCACACCGCGCAGCTTTTCGCCGTTATGGTCCAGCAAAATGTTCGCCGTGGCGGTAATGACGTTACCGCTGTTAATCACGTAGCTGTCCAGCCGGTAGGTGGAGGGCACCTGCATGGCGGTACTGGCGATAATCGCGTCCAATTCGCGCGTACCCACGAACTGTTTCTTGCCCGCGACGCGCTGGAACGCCTCGAACACGCGGGCGTTATCCTCTTCGCTCAGGTCGTAACCCAGCTGGCGCACCACCTTGACGACCTCGCCGATTTCCTCGCTGCCATCCAAGCAGACATTCGCGATCTCGCCCATACCCAAACCGTTGAACGCGGTCTCGCTTTCCTGCTGGGGCTGCAGCATCCATTGCAGCTGTCCAACCGCGCGGGTGAGTTCCGTAGTGCGAATACCGGAGGCGATATCCAGCGCCGCGCCCTTCACGCGCACAAATTCGGAAAGCTGTTCCAGCGTGGGATAACCCGCCGGAATCGCGGTGCATTTTACGCCGTTTGCGCCCTGCGCAATCGCCGCCGCCGCGCACGCCAGCGCCATGTGCATTCCGTCGCTCACCTGAACGTATACCTCCGCCTCCTTGAGGGCGGGAATCTGCGCGTAGAGATCGGCGATCAGTTTGGCGCATTCGTCGGGCAGCAGTACGCCCGCCGTATCGCACACGGTGATTTTATTCGCGCCCGCCTCGAGCGCGGCGGAAATGGCGGAAACCAGAAATTCCCGTTCGGCGCGGGTAGCGTCTACAGCGGTAAACTCCACGTTCTCGCAATGGAAGCGCGCCTTCGCGACCTGATCGGATATGGCGGAAAGCATTGCCGGCGCCTTCATGTGGCACGTATACTCCATTTGCACGGGAGATAACGGCGCTTCAATATTCAGCATGGGATGCTTTGCGGCGCGGATGCTCTCCCACGTTTCTTCGACGGTCTGCTGCGCCACGCTCACCACGCCGCTTAGAGCGGTATTCACCATGGAAGCGATGGTCTTGTTGGAAAGCTGATCCGCCTTGCTGCCTGAAATGGGGGCGAGCTCAATCGCGTCTACCTTTAAACGGTCGAGCGTGCGGGCAATTTCCAGCTTTTCCTTGAAGCTCAACGCGCCTTCGCGTTGATCGACGCAGGTTCTCAGCGTCATGTCAATGAATTTTACCGTTTTCATCGTGTCACTCCTAATCATCGGTCGGTGTGCTTCGGCGTCGCCCTTGACGCGCGTTCTCGAACTTGAGCGGGACGAACATATAAAAAGCCCCAGATGCTTTGAGTTTCATCAAAGCTTCTGGGACGATAAGATATGGTTATCCAATCGCGGTACCACCCGGATTGCCGCATACGCGACCGCTCATCAGCGCTCCATCAAGCGCCTTGCCATGGTAACGGGGCTTCCGGATTCCCTTACTGCAGGTTCAGGAAATCTGCTCAGGCACGAGACTGCCAATTTGCGTATCCCATCGGCTCGCATCGACCGCCGACTCTCTGCAGAGAACCACAAACCGCTTAATGCCTTCACCGCATTTGCTGTAATCGTGGTTAAGTTTAATCCATTCCAAGGTTGTTGTCAACTCAGGGAGGAGAATATTTTCATACAATTCACAATTGTTCTAGCCCTATACCCGCTATCCGCGAGTAAAGAATATGCGCAGACAGCCATCCGGTCCCGTGTATACCTCTGCTCTGACTTCGTAGGTATCATAGAGAAATGCCTCGGTCAGCACCTGCTGCGGCGTACCCATGCCGATGACCCGACCATCCTTGAGCGCGTATAGCCGATCGCAATACAGCGCCGCAAGGTTCAAATCGTGTATGGCGGCAACCACGGTGGCGTTGAGCCGCTTCACCGTTTCCATAAGCTGCAGCTGATATTTGATATCCAAATGATTGGTGGGCTCATCCAATATGAGCAACTCCGTTTGCTGGGCAAGCGCTCGGGCGATCAGCACGCGCTGCTTTTCGCCGCCGGACAAGGTAGAAAAGCCGCGTTCCCGCAAATCGAGGAGCTGCGTTTGCTCCAATATACGCCTCACCAGCGCGCGATCCTCATCGTCATCGCGTTCCAACAGGCGTTTGCGCGCCTGACGCCCCATCATAATGACTTCTTCTACCGTGAAATCGAAGCTGCTCTCCCGCTCCTGAACAACCACCGCCATCCTCTGCGCCATTTCGCGATTGCTCATTTCCAGCAGATCTTCGCCCATCAGCGCGATCTCGCCGGATTGAGGCTTGAGCACCTTATATACATTTTTTAGGAAGGTGGATTTCCCACTGCCGTTCGGACCGATAATTCCGACGAATTCTCCTTTGTTGACGTAAAAATCGATGCCGTTCAGAATCTGCTTTTCCCGAACGCCGTAGACCACTCGACTCGCTTTCAGCATTGCAGATCCCCCTATTTGAACTCATAGCGGCGCACTTTAATCATCCACAAAAACATTGGCGCGCCCATAAACGCGGTCAGTATTCCCACCGGAATTTCCGTTGGCGGATGCACTAGTCGCGCGCCTACGTCTACCCAGATCATGAATATGGCGCCGCAAAGCGCTGCCAGCGGAACAAGGCGCTTGTGATCCGGACCCACCACCGCGCGAATCAGGTGCGGAATAACCAGACCTACAAACCCGATACACCCGCTGACGGATACCGAGGTAGAGGTCAGCAAAGCGGTGATGACGATGAGTATTTTACGAATGAGATTTAGATTGACACCCAGCGTAACCGCAGAACTGTCGCCCATCATCATGGCGTTTAGAGGCTTCGCCATGGCGCACATCGCGATTACGCAAGGCAATATGAGCGCGGAAAGTACCGGAAGATCCTCCCATTTTGCGCTGCCAAAGCCGCCGAGCATCCAAAAGGTCGCCTCGCGAACGGCGGCTTCATGCGGCGCGGTATATACAATGTAGTTGGTACAGGCGCTGCACAGCGAGCTGATCGCCACGCCCACCAGCACGAGTCGAATGGGCGTAATGCCATCGCGCGAAAGCGCCAGCGTATAAACCAAAATGATCGAAAGCAGCGATCCTATGAATGCGCCGGCGGAAATGGACAGCTTCCCGCCCAGCGGCAGAATTACGCCGACCAGCATTGCCAGCACAGCGCCAAGGGATGCGCCGGAAGATATGCCGAGCACATAGGGCTCCGCCAGAGGATTCTTTGTGAACGCCTGCATACCCACGCCGGATAAGGCGAGCGACGCGCCGACCAAGCCGCCCAGCAGCACGCGCGGCGCGCGCAGAAACCACACGATGTTTTGCGTGCTTTCGCGTATTTCGCCCAGATCAATCATCTCCGCCCTTCCGACCAGACCAAAGAGATTGTGGAACATGATTTTCCATACATCCACAAAAGGGATGGTAACCGATCCCAGCGCGATGCCAAGCACTACGGAAACCAGCAGAGCTCCCCCGAGAATCAAACACGTGAGCGGCGTATGCGCCTTTACGGCGCGGCATATCTTCTTCATGGTGCTATCGATTAATCCTCAAAGCAGTCGGGATGGCAAGCGTGAGCCATCTTTTCGATGGTACCGGCGGTCTGCGAGCTGGCAAACACCTCGACCAGATGCACGGAAATGATATTGTCGTTCTGAATGGCGGTAATGGTAGACAGCGCCGGATCATCCTTCAGCTGGGAAATCTTTTCCTCAAGGCTGGTGCTGCCGTAGTCGTTGATGATGATGACGTCGGGGTTGCGATCGATCACATCTTCCCAGCTCACGGTCGCCCAAGTGGTGTCCAAATCGGAGAAAATGTTCTCGCCGCCGGCGTGCTTGATGAGCTGAGAGGTGAAATTGTTGCCGCAGGTGTACGGACCTTCTTCGGTGAGCATATCGAATACGAACACCTTGGCGATGTCCTGACCGGCAACAGCCTCCTCTACCGCGGAGATGCGGGTCTGCATATCCTGAATGATCTCTTCCGCGCGATCCTGCTTTTGGAAGATGCGACCCAGATTGCGGAAGTCCTCATACACGTCTTCCACATCCGCGCCCAGCTTGTAGCTCTCCACATCGCTCAGGGACATAATGCCGTAGCTGGACAGAGTGTCATGCTGAGTGCCGTTCTTCTCGGAAAAGTGGCTGGAACGACCGAACACAAAATCGGGTTCCCATGAGAGAATGGTCTCCAGAGACATATAGGTATCCGCCACCACTGGAATCTGATCGTAAGCTTCCTGATATTCGGGATTGATGAGAGAATTGGTATACGCCTTACCAATGATGACATCCTGCAGACCCATCGCCATCAGCTCGTCGCCGGTACAGGCGTTTGCGGCAATGACCTTCTCGGGCACGTGCGTAAACGTAACCACAGAATCCTGATAGGTGACCAGTTCAAAGGGGAAATCGTCCGCCTCCGCGAGGGCGCAGGCGCTCAGCAGCATGACCGCCAGCAGGGCGGCAAGCAAAGTCTTTACGGTTTTCATGGGTTCTTCCTCCTGTATTCTTTTATTTGATAAACGCGCAATTCGGCGCGCATATCTTCGCCAAAACAAAATAAAAACGATCGAACACAATATGTGTCGCGACCGTTTTTACGCAAGCGAAATAAGCCCCCTCGATACTGCCGTTACTCGCGGCGGGAGGAGCATCTCCAAGCAGGTCTTCTGACTGGCATACATTTGCGCGGAATTCTCTGCCTTCTCAGTTGCCCAATGACTGGCTTTCGCCAACGAGAAATTCCTATATGCTTACAGCGGCGGTACCGTTCAGGTTTTTCACCTGATTCACTATTCTCCCACGCGCGCTATACGCGCACGCGGGCACTTGGAGCAAATATATCGTTTTTAAGCATTCTCATTATAGCGGGAGATAAAGTTAATAGCAACAAACTTAGCGTAAAATCTACAGCCGAAGCACCGCTTACGTTACTATTCACCTAAGGGGTGTCGGGGGTCGCAACCCCCGACATTCAATCCGCAGCGGCGGCGTGTACGCCGCGAGGACGCGGACCAAGTGTCCGCTTCCTTGCAGGTTTTGCGCCCGG
>JAFUAR010000346.1 GCA_017460585.1 Clostridia bacterium | reverse complement strand
GTGCTGCTGCTGGCGGACGCGCGCGAAACGGACGGCGCGTGGGAGACCATCGTGGGCGAAGAGCGCGTGCCCATTCACGAGGAGCGGGAAATACTGGAGGCGTTTTCGCGCCTTTCTTCCGATATGGAGGCGGACTCGCTGGCGTACGCCGTGCTGTCCGACCGCGATTTGTGGCTGGGCGACGATCTGCGCAATATCGAAGGGCTGGCGGAAAAGCTGGCGGAAAATTTGGGCGCATAGCATAGGAGCGTTGAAACAATGACGGATTTTGTTTCCATTTTAGCCAAGGAGCTGAACCTGCGGGAGGCGCAGGTGCGCGCGGTCATCGAGCTGCTGGACGCGGGCAATACCATACCGTTCATCGCCCGCTACCGCAAGGAGGCGACGGGCGCGCTGGATGATCAGGTGCTGCGCACGCTGGCGGAGCGGCTGGAATACCTGCGCAATTTCGATCAGCGGCGCGCCGAAATTGAGAAGGCGCTTACCGAGCAAGGCGCGCTTACCGAGGCGATCGCCGCCCAGCTGAACGCGGCGCAGACGCTTGCCGAGCTGGAGGATATCTACCGCCCGTTTCGCCCCAAGCGCCGCACGCGCGCGACCATCGCCAAGGAGCGGGGACTGGAACCCTTGGCGAACTGGCTGCTGGTGCAGCCCACGCGCGGCGACCCCGTCGCCAAGGCGCGGGAGTTTATCAATGTAGAAAACGGCGTGCCCGACGAGGCTTCCGCGCTGGCGGGCGCGCGCGATATCATTGCCGAAACCGTGAGCGACGACGCGCCCCTGCGCGGACGGCTGCGCGCGCTATTGATGCGCGAGGGCACGGTGGTTTCCCACGCCGCGAGCGAGCAGGACAGCGTGTACGCCACGTATTACGATTTTCGCGAACCCGTGCGCTCCATCGCGGCGCACCGCGTGCTGGCGATCAACCGCGGCGAGCGTGAGGGCTATCTCAAGGTTGCGGTGGAAGCGCCCGAGGCGCGCGCGATGGAGCTGACGCGCCGCGCCTTTGTGCGCGGCAGCTCGCCCGCCTCCGCGCAGGTCGCCGAAGCCTGCGACGATTCGTGGAGCCGTTTGCTCAACCCCTCGCTGGAGCGCGAGGCGCGCGCCTTCCTGACCGATCGGGCGAACGCCGCCGCCATCGGGGTGTTTTCGCAGAATTTGCGCCAGCTGCTCATGCAGCCGCCCATTCGCGGCAAGGTGACGCTGGGCGTGGACCCCGGCTTTCGCACCGGCTGCAAGCTGGCGGTGGTGGATGAAAACGGCAAGGTGCTGGATACGGGCGTGGGGCACTTCACGCTGCCCGGCAACGAGGCGGGCAAGGCGGCTGCCGCAAAGCTGATTCGCGCCTTCGTGCGCAAATACGGCGTAACCGCCATCGCCATTGGCAACGGTACCGCCAGCCGCGAAAGCGAGCAGTTCATCGTGAGCCTGCTGCCCGAGCTGCCGGGCGTGGCGTACATGATCGTGAGCGAGGCGGGCGCCTCGGTGTACTCCGCCAGCAAGCTCGCCGCCGAAGAGTTTCCCGATTTTGACGTAACCCAGCGCAGCGCCGTGTCCATTGCGCGCCGCATGCAGGATCCGCTGGCGGAGCTGGTGAAGATCGATCCCAAGTCCATAGGCGTGGGGCAGTACCAGCACGATCTCAAGCAAAACGAGCTGACCGCCGCGCTGGACGGCGTGGTGGAGCAGTGCGTCAATTCCGTGGGCGTGGAGGTATCCACCGCCTCGGCGGAGCTGCTTTCGCACGTGGCGGGTATCGGTCCCATGCTGGCGAAGAACATCGTGACCTATCGCGAGGAAAACGGCATTCCCTCTCGCGCGGCGCTCAAGAAGGTGCCCCGATTGGGCGCGAAGGCGTTTGAGCAGTGCGCGGGCTTTCTGCGCGTGCGCGACAGCAAAAACGCGCTGGACGCCACCGCCGTGCATCCGGAGAGCTACGACGCGGCGAAGGGCGCGTTGGAGGCGCTGGGCTACGCGCTGAAGGACGCGCGCGGCGGCATTGCGGAAATCGGAGCGCGCGCCGAGCAATACGGCGTGGAAAAGCTGGCGCGGGAGCTGAACGTGGGTTTGCCCACGCTGCGCGATATTCTTGCCGAGCTGCAAAAGCCCGGGCGCGACCCGCGCGACGATCTGCCCAAGCCGGTGCTGCGCACGGACGTACTGGATATAAAGGATTTGAAGCCCGGTATGGAGCTCACCGGCACCGTGCGCAACGTGATTGATTTCGGCGCGTTCGTGGATATCGGCGTGCATCAGGATGGGCTGGTGCACATTTCGCGCATGGCGGACCGCTTCATTCGCCACCCGAACGAGGTGGTCAAGGTGGGCGACGTGGTGAAGGTATGGGTGGTGAGCGTAGACGCGGTGAAAAAGCGCATCGCGCTGACCATGGTGAAGGAGAAGGGCGAGCAATAGGCGCGCGGGCGTTCAATGGAACGGGGAAACGATGTCTTCTCGCTTTGTTACTATTCGCCCAAGAGGGGTGGCGGGGGACGTGTCCCCCGTCCACCTACGTTTGTGAACAATATTGAAACTTGCCCTGGTTTCCATTGTTTTAACCTCGCGCTTGTGCTATAATCTTTTCTGGTTTCCCAAGGGCGGAAAACATATGCTTGCAATGGAGGAATGTCTCATGTCTATTATGAAGAAACTGCTGAGCGCGGCGCTTGCGCTCATGCTGATTGCCATGTCGTTTGCGCTGGCGGAGGATGATGTCGCCGCGCAGCTGGAAGCCGCCAATGCCCGCATCGCGG
>JAFUAR010000345.1 GCA_017460585.1 Clostridia bacterium | reverse complement strand
TGATTACACTCGCGCCCACGCCGGAGATTACGCCGGAGCCCACGTTGGATCCTTCGCTGACCATCAAACCCGCGGGGGACGCAACCGTATACTATTTTGACGCCAGTCGAGCGTATCATTACGCGCCGAATTGTGTAAATATGACCAACGCGCACCCGCATACACTTTCCGAGGCGATTGCCGACGGAAAGCGCCCCTGCGGCAACTGCGGCACGCCCGATGCGAGCGTACTGGAGCTAGTTGATCCCGTATGGACGGATGAAGCCGCGCGCTTCCATATGAGCAATGAATGCGACGCCTTCCAAGGGAAGTGGAATCTGAATACCATAGAAGGCGCAATTGCGGATGGTTACAAGCCTTGCCCCGTGTGTCGTGCCGATGAGTATATCGCTGCGCTCGGCATCAGCGCCGAACCGACTCCCTCGCCCACGCCCGCGCCTTCGCCCAGTCCGTCGCCCACCATCGCGGCCGCGCTGCTCCCGAAGTCTGCCGCGGAGGCGACCGTATACTACTACGATGTATCCGTAAGCTACCACTACGCTTCCAGTTGTAAGAATATGCCCGACGGCGCGCAGCCGCATACTCTGGCGGAAGCCGTACGCAGTGGAAAGCACTCGTGTGGCAGCTGCAATACGCCCGACGCCTCCATACTGGACGCGGAAAACGTAGTTTGGGCGGACGATAGCGGACACTACCACCTAAGTGACGATTGCGCCGCGTTTACCGGCATATGGACGCTGGTTTCGTTGGACGACGCGCTGGAAGACGGATTGCGCCCCTGCGCCGTGTGCGGTGCGAGCGAGTACACGCTGGCGGCGGGAAGAAGCTGGAATTAAGCCAGAGCTGGCGTGGCTTTTCCGCCAGCCTCCTGCGCAATTCTTGGTTGATTTTCAAAACGGAGACCATTTAAAAGGAATGATCGGATGGCTCAATCCATCCGATCATTCCTTTTGGGTTTTATGGATCTATTTTTTGCGCTTTGACCTTCCGACCTCTACCAGCTTCGCACGAATGGTTTCATCCGGCTGCAGCACATAGATCGCGTCCTTGCCATTATCGCGGCAAACCACCGCGAGTTCTTCCAAATTGCACCGCTTGAGCGTCGCCCTATTCACCCGCGCGCTGGGAAAGCGTCCCCGCGCATCATTCAGCTCGCCCACATAGCGCACATTGTTCCAGTAAATGTCAATCATCACGCGCTCATATCGCCCATAGGCGAACGACACGCGCAGCACGTTGGGTCCCATCACGTAGGAATAGCTCAATATGAACCGGCGCATAACCCACAGCGCGATTGCCGCGCCAAGCGCCCAGAACAGTACGAGACCGGTAGTTTCACCCGCGAAGCGTCCAATCAAGCGGCTGAATAACCCATCGACCAGCAGCGCTGCCACAATGCCCGCCACAGCGAGCAGCCCGCTGAGCGCGGAAAGCTTCGGCGCTTCAACCTTCTGCTGGTGCATTTTCCAATTCCTCGAGCGCTTGTACAATATGCTCTATCACCGCCATGGATGTCTCCTCGTTGCCGGAGTTGCTGGCGACCACCAGTACGGCGCCCTCGTTGTTCATTACGCCCAAGTCGAGCAGCGCGTGCAAATGATCAAGGCTCAATCCGCCAATAAAGGTTTCCCCTGTTTCCTCGTTTTCGCACATGACCGGTTCCAGACCAAGCCCCTCCATCCAACCGGAATCCAGCGCTTCTTCCAGCGGCTTCGCCAAGCCCATGGAGAACAAGGACTGCGCTCCAATCGAAGAGGCAATGTAGATATCGCCGTTGCCCAGCGCGGCGCGCGCCATCAGCAAATAGCTGCTGGTATAGTCCTCCGCAGGGTCGGAATACAGTATAGATTCAAATACCACCGCTTCCAGCGTATCGTCAATACTCTGACCATACTGCAGGGCATCTTCTCGAATCTCCTCCAGAGGCTCTATGTTGGTATAGCTATCCAGCAGGTAGACCAGAACCTCCTTCTCATAGGGCACCTGATAGCGCGTGGAGGTATATAGTATATTGGTCAGCAGCATACACACAATGCAGCCGACGATATATACAGGCGAATATTTGCGTATATGCTCGCGCAAACGAGCGCGATTCATTCCTCGAACAGGCATAGAACATCCTCCCGTGAAGTACTATGAGAGGTATTATAGCGCAGAACGCCCTTTGAAACAAGGCTGTTTGTAAAAAAGAATTCGGGCGACAAACGCCGCCCGAACTTCCACCGATCTATATTACGGATTGACGCCGATAATGGGCAAACCGCCATCCGCACCAACCACCGTGCCGGGCAGCTGACCGTTCCAGTTCTGCGCCTCGGTATAATCGATCAACGCGTCGGTAAGCGATTCGGCAATCTTCTTGTTCGCCTCGGCTTCCGCCTGTGCCTTTGCGGTAATGGCATACGCGTCCGCATCGGCGGCGATCTTCGCCACGTCCGCCTCCGCCTGCGCGGCAATGCGCTGGCGCTCCGCAGCCGCCTTCGCCTCCAGATTCGCCTGTTGCTGCTGGGTTTGCGCGCGCTGCAGCTCCTGCGTGGCGACCTGCTTCGCCTCAATGGCATCCGTAAAGCGATCGGAAAAATCGATATTCTCAATGGCGACGGTCACGATATCGATGCCGTAATCGCCTACGTCCTCCTTCATGCGCTCCGCAATTTGCTCCGCGAGCGCGTCGCGGTGCTCCACCAGTCCCTCCGCGCTGTACTGCGCAAACACGGTTTTGGTGTTTTCCAACAGCTGCGGGTAGAGTATATTTTCGAAATAATGCGTGCCCACCTTCTCGTAAAGCACGGCGGCCGCCGTGGAATTGATGCGGTAAGTCACCGTTTCGCGCACGTCTACCTGTTGAATATCCGCGCTGAAGCTTTGCGTATCCAGCGTTTGCTTTTGCACTCGGTTATCCATGAGCACAATCTTCTGCCAAGGCGCTTTCAAATGGACGCCCGCATCCAGATTGCTCTGCTCTACCTTTCCAAAGGTCGTCAATATGCCCGTATAGCCGGTCGGTACGGAACGAATACAGCCGGAGACCAGCGCAATCAATATTACAATGCCCAGCGCGATCACCAGCAGGCGGCGCGGCGCATTCCCGCCTCGTACAGTACGGGTGTTCTTTACGTTCATCTCATTCATTTCCATGGTTTTCTCCTTTCCCCCTGCTATGGGTTTCCAAAGGCGCGTCCTTCCGGTTGGTTACGAGTGCATTGTAGCATAGCCACCCCTCTCCGGCAACGGTTTTTGCCCAAATCATACACAATGCTCGCCAAATTGCCGCCTTTTATGATTGAAACCGGCGCGTTCTTCCGCTATAATGAACGTATCAAACGCTTTGGAGGTTTTTGGCTATGAACAATATGGAGCGCCTGAACGCCTTTTTTCAGGCGGAGAACAGCCGTGATTGGGATGTATTTTCCGAATACCTGCACGAGGAGGTCATGTGGTTTCTTCACGGCGAGGACGCGCATCTGCCCGTAGCGGGTCGACAGGAATATATGGAGCGCATACTGGCGGGCTACGCCGAAACAGACGCCACGTTTACTTGGGAAATTTTGCAGGAGAGTGCCTCCGGCAACCGCATTGTCACGCTGCTGCGCAACAGCCGAGGCGGGCGATCCATGAACGTGTTTGATTTTGAAAACGGATTGATTCGTTGGGAGCACGAGTTCACTCTGGATTGAGCGTTCTATAACAATTTACAAAGCTATGGTGGGAAATTTTTCAAACCATTTCTTATAATGGTAATCGACAATGAGTGGCTGAAACTGCGTAAATCCGATTGTTTCAGCCGCTCATTATTTTTTTGATCAGGCGCGCAGTCCGAAGGGGCGGAAGTCCAGCCTTTGGATTTGACGCGTCCTTTTTATGGTCTATTGGAGGGTAAGGTATGTCTGAAACCAACGTGAACGCATTTTTGGAAACGGAGAAGATCGGCAAATTGATGCGCAAATACGCCATTCCGTGCATCATATCGCTGCTGGTGGCCGCGCTGTACAACATTGTGGATCAGCTGTTCATTGCCAACGCGAGCTACTTGGGTTCCTACGGCAACGCGGCGAACACCGTAGTATACCCCATGACGGTGGTTGCGCTGGCATTCGCCGTAATGATCGGCGACGGCTGCTGCGCGTTTGTCTCCATTGCGCTGGGAAAACGCGAAATGGAACGCGCGCATCGTTCCATTGGCAACGCCGTGGTATTGAGCGTAATAGTCAGCTTAATACTCACCGCGATCTACTTTATATTCATGGATCCCATACTTACGGCGTTTGGCGGTCGCGTGAATGAAGAGACCTTTCACCATTCGAAGGAATACTTCACCTACATCGCCATGGGCGTACCCTTCTATATGTTTGGTCAGGCGATGAACCCGATTATCCGCTCGGATGGCAACCCCAAATACGCCATGGCCTCCACGCTGATCGGCGCGGTGATTAACATGATACTGGATCCCATTTTCATTTATGCCTTCCACTGGGGAATGATGGGCGCGGCGGTCGCCACCGTGTTGGGACAGGTTGCCACGGCAATACTGGCGGTATGGTACCTTTTCCACCCCCGCGCGGTACAGCTGAATCGCGAGAGCTTCCGCATTGATCTCAAATTACAGGTTGAATTTTTGATTCTTGGCGTTTGCAGCTTCTTGGCGCAGATTTCGCTGGTTGCGGCAATGGCGGCCATTCAAAACATGATGGTAAAGTACGGCGGTCGCCACGAAATATTTGGTCAGCCGGAGTATGCGCAAATCCCCATGGCGGTGCTGGGCATTGTAATGAAGTTCTTCCAGATTGTCATCTCCATCGTCATCGGTATGGCGGCGGGCTGCATTCCCGTAGTGGGCTTCAACATTGGCGCAAACCGCAAAGACAGAGTCAAGGAGCTGCTCAAAAAGCTGCTCACCGCCGAAGCGCTGGTGGGATTGGTGGCGCTTTTCATAGTAGAGCTATTCCCCCACGCGCTCATTAATCTCTTTGGCGCGGCAAACGAGAGCGTATATTACACGGAATTTGCGGTGCGCTCCTTCCGCATTTACCTTTGCATGATGGTGCTGGCATGTGTGAACAAGGCGGCGTTTATCTTCCTGCAATCGCTGGGCAAGGCGTTTGAATCCACCATGCTTTCCATGGTGCGAGAGGTGGTATTCGGCGTAGGCTTTGCATTGCTGCTGCCTCATTTCTTTGGGCTGGACGGCGTGCTGTACTCCATGCCTGTATCCGATGTGCTCACCTTCATTATTTCACTCATTGTGCTGCGAAACACTTGGAAATATTTAAGCGAATAGCCTTTATGCAAAATGCGGAAACTCCGAGCGGGTTTCCGCATTTCATTCATTCCAGAAATTAAATGTTAAATGTTAAATTTTAAATTTTTTATTTTAGCTTTACATAATTTCCCTGCATCCGCTATCGATCTTAACCCCTATAAAGGTATAATGGGTATATCAATAGATTGATTATGTTTTTTGAGGTGAGACTTCATGCGAAGCAAGGATTTTTTGTATGAGGAAGTCTATTCCGATATTCGCCAGAAGATCATGAGCGGGCACTACCAGCCGGACGACCGCCTGCCCGGGGAAGATGAGCTCTCTCAGGAATACCATGCCAGCCGAATTACCATAAAGCGCGCGCTCGATATGCTGCGCGAGGATGGTTTGGTACGCCGCGTACAGGGCAAGGGTACTTTTGTAATGGGGCTAGAAGATATGCGCCCCGCCGCGCCCATGGAACAGCGCAAGGAAAGCCGACTGGTCGGCATTGTGCTGGAGCACGTCTCTTCCCCTTTCGGATTGGAAATGATGTACCGCATGATTCGCCTCTTGGAGGAGCAAAACTATAAAACCTGCGTGCGCTTCACCTTCGGCGATATTCGCAAGGAAACCGAGGAAATCAACGACCTGCTCTCCATGCATATTTGCGGGCTCATTATTATGCCTTGCCACGATTCCTATTACAATATGACCATACTCAAGCTCATATTGGAGCACTTCCCCGTGGTGTTGGTAGACAAACAGATGAGCGGGCTGCCGGTCAGCTCCATATATACCGATGGCAGCGGCGCAGTGAAAGCGCTGGTGCACAAGCTGCGCGAGCGCGGCGCAAAGAACGCCGCATTGATCACCATAGACCCTTCGAGCGCATCCTCGCTGGGCGACCGCGTAGAGGGCTTCTACAAGGGATTGGAAGAAACCGGCATTGGCAACATGGGAGAGCTGATTCTTCCACGCCGCACCGGCGACTGGATATTTGAAAAGCGCTCGGAAAACTATATTACCGCCATAGAGGGCTTTCTTCGCTCCATGGACCCTCTGCCGGAAGGCATTGTGTGCACGGAATATTCCACGGCGCGCGCGCTATTGGAAACCAGCAGACAGATGCATTTGGAGCTCGGCGTAGATACGCTCGCCTGCTGCATTGATGAAAACCCCAACAGTACCGCGGAAGTATTCTTCTCCCATATGCATCAGGATGAGGCGGAAATTGCCCGCAAAGCGGTAGAGGTGCTGCTCACGCTGCTGCGCAACGGTCAGGTTTCGCAAATGCAGATCAAAGTACCCGCAATATACATTGAGGGACGGAGTTTATAGGGAAAATACAACGGGGCTGCCGATTGGCAGCCCCGAAGTTATATTGGTTCTTTTTATCCATATATGAAGGAATATAGTTCCGCGCTGTTTTGCGCCCAGTTGCAATCGTAAAGCATACTCTGGTCCTCGCGCGTATCCTGCGTATAGGTGCCGTTAATGGGCAGACGGAAGGTTTCCACGCCGTCCACGCCCTGCGTCAATACCGTTGTGGCGATATTCACAATGGTACTGGGCGAAAGATTGGTCTTCACATAGGGCAACGCCGTGGTGGCGATGTTCATTAACGTAACGGCGTCCGCGTCTTTTAGCTTCTCCATCAGCTTAATCAGCACCGTGCGCTGCCGCTCCGCGCGGGCATAATCACCGCCATCCAGCTTTCGAATGCGCGCATAGCCCAGCGTCTGCCGACCATCCAAATGCGTATTTGTGCCGAACTCGGTCAGGTAGTCTCTGGGAAGGTTACTGTCGTCAATGCCGGCGCGCCGCGCAAACTTATACTGTTCCACAATGTTGTGGTTAATTTGCTCCATTTCCTCTTCGGTAATATCCACGTCAATGCCGCCCAACAGCGCGGCGATCTGCTGAAAGCCAAAGAAGTTCACGCGCACATAGTTTTCTATGTTCAAATCGAAACACTCGTTGACCACCTTCATCGCCAGCGCCTCGCCGCCGAAATAGTTCGCGGCATTGATACGATAGGTGCCGTTTAGGTCGCCCAGCTCGTCAAAATCTACGGCCAGATCGCGCATGATGGAAGTGAGCTTTACTTCACCGGTTTCCAGCTGAATGGAACATATAATCATGCTATCCGTACGCGCGCTCTCTTCATCGGTGCGCTCATCGGACCCCAGCAGAAGTACGTTCAGCCACTCCTTGGGCAGGTTTGGATTGACGCTCAGGTCGCTGACTACGGCGATCTCGTCATCATTCAGTCGAACGAGCTCGTTGCCCTCCTCGTTGAGCATGGCCGCGAGATAGGCGGCGCGTTCCGAGGGCGGAACGGTAGCGTTCGCTTCCGCGCCGTTCGTCTGCATAAGCAGCGGCGCAGCCGGCGTTTCCATAGGCTCGACGGTGGGGTCGGACCCGCGCCACGGGCGCGAGACCAGCAGCCATACGATGAACAGCAGAATGACCGTAAACAGCGCGATAAACGCGTAAAAACGCGGGGTCGGTCTTCGCCTACGCCTTACGGGCGCTCCGTGTCGCCTGCCTGATACGGATTGCGCCGGTCGCCGTGCGGGGGAATTTACATTTCGAACAGGACGGCGCGGCGGGGGATTTCTTCGATCGCTCATGTGTTTTCCCTTCATTGTTGAAAATAGATATATGAATTTATTATACAAAGAACCCTTTTTCGGCGCAACACGAACTGTGACAGCGCTTCGCGATTCGCGAAAAGTTCCAGTGAAACTTTGACGCAAGTATCGCTCCAAAAGTTCATTGTTCGGATTTCCTTTGTTACCATTCAGTCATGGGGTGTCGGGGATCGCAATCCCCGACTTTCAATCCGCAGCGGCGGCGTGTACGCCGCGAGGACGCGGACCAAGTGTCCGCGTCCTTGCAGGTTTTGCGCCCGGAAACCGCATAGCGGTTTCAGCAAAACCTGAGGGGGTGGCAAGGTTGAAAACCCGAAAGGGTTTTCAAGTTTTGACTTTCAGTCAAAACCGCGAGCGAAGGCGCAAAACCAAGGGTTTTG